>QQUB01000525.1 GCA_008501835.1 Bacteroidota bacterium | reverse complement strand
GAGTATTCGTCCACCAGCATTTCACCATCGAATAGAATAGCGGCACATTCCTTGTAATTGGCATCAGGAGCAGGGATATAATCCGGGAAAATGTCCAGCGATTGCGCACCTGAGGACAGAGCGGTCGAAACGAACAAAAAAGCGGAGAAGATCAGATTTACAGTTTGCATGGATCTTTAATTTTATTGTTAAATAATGGTTGTGTATTGTATTTATTCAGCTGTTCGGGGTACTGTGTTGGTCATTTTTCCAACACTACAAAGATGGTGTAATACAGTCCCGGAAGCCATAAATGCTTGTAAAACAATGTAAACGAATTGTAAAAGTGTTTTTAAAAAGGTTAAAACCCGGTAAATTTGTGTTTATGAAGCGATATATATTCCTTTTAATGGGTTTGTTGATGATTGTGACATCTGTCAGGTCCACAACTCCTGGTGTCCAGGATAAATTTTCGGAAAAGGTGAACCTTGCCCTTCGGCAGGTTGGTCACCAGTTATTGCAAATAGCAGGAGATGATCATTCGGCAATCCCCCCGGTGGAAGTTTTGGATAATGGTGATTATTCCCTGGAAATAGGCCAGGCATTTAATTATGATACACTTCCTTACCTGCTGGCCCAGGCACTCAGGGATTTTGAGATAGATGAGGATTATCATGTAAGTATTCGGGATTGTTTTGATGACAACATTGTACTCGGATACAATAAGGTTTCCTTTGAACAGGGTGTCCAAGCCTGTAAAGGCCGGGAGTTATGGTCGGAGTGCAACAATATTATTTTAACCATTGAAACTCCTCCGACGCCAGTGGAAGGAAGCAGCTTCCCCATTTTTTCCATGGTGCTATTGTTATTCACAGCAGCCGGTTTGGGCATTTATCTGAAAAGGAGCAGACAAAAGGAAGAAGCTCCATCTGATGGATCTACCTTAACATTGGGCAGGTTTGATTACGATCCGAAAAACCAGACATTGGGATTGAATGATGAAATTCAGACGCTGACCTTCCGCGAAAATAAACTATTACATTTCCTGGTCGTGCACTCCAACGAAGTCATAACACGAGACACCCTCGTTGAAGCAGTGTGGGGGGACGAAGGGGTAATTGTAGGACGAAGTCTGGACGTTTTTATTTCACGCCTGAGAAAGCTGCTCAAGCCTGATGACGGAGTCCAGATCAAAACAATTCATGGAGTGGGGTACCGGCTGGAGGTTGCTTGAGTTGGGGTTAGGAATTACGAATTTCAGGAGTTCCAAAATTCGTAATTCCTAATCACTATGTTTAATACTTCACCACTCTCAACACCACATATGCCTTTCCGGAATTGATCCTCATTAAATATACACCTCCATCAAGGTATGATAAATCCACTGAATTTTCAGGAGTATCAAATTTCAGTACGATCCTTCCCTGAATATCCATGATTGAAATCTGATCCGGATGGATGCCTTTTAATTCAATTTTCCCGGAGGTTGGATTTGGAAAAATCTCAAGATTGGACAGTGCAATATCGTTCGTACTTGTAACCATAACAACTTCAAACAAATGTTCGGCTGTTGCAGTACATCCGTTATTGTCCGTGTAGGTGTAATAAAGCGCATTTTGCCCCAGTACCAGGGTATCAAAACTAAAAGTCATACCATTACCGTCATCAGTAATTTCATTGTAAAAATCGGAATATACTCCTCCTTCTGGTGAACCTCCGCCTAAACCGGTTGGCGGCGTTCCGTCATTGTAAGCAATGGTGTCCGGGAAAGTGAGGGAAACCTCCGGAGAAGCAAAAACTTCGATGGTACCCGTAGCTACCATATTGCTATATTGGTAAGTAATGGTATGCACTCCCACACCTGCTGCCGCCGGATCAAAAGAATAGGTCATGCCGTTGCCATCATCAGTGACTCCCGGACCATTGTAAAAACCTCCGGTTGGTGAACCTCCGGACCAGCCGGTTTGAACTCCTGCCTCCAGGCATAAGTTTCCTGGAGAAACCAGCGCAACGGTAATACTTTGCCCGATCTGAATGCTTCCTGAATTGATACAGTTGTTGGCATCGGTGACTGTAACGGTATAGGTGCCGGCTGACAGGCCGGTGGTGGTAATAGTGGTTGCTCCATTTGACCAGAGGTATTGGAATGGAGGGGTTCCGCCACTGGCCGTGGCCGTAGCTGTACCATCCATATTATTGTCGGTTTCATCTGTACCTTCAAGGCTGATGCCAACAGGGAATGGCTCCGTGACGATCACATTTCCCATATTTTCACAACCATTTTCATCCGTTACCGTTACTGAATAACTTCCCACGGAAAGATTAGTAATGGAGGCCGTCGTAGCTCCGTTAGACCACAAAAAAGAGGATGCACCTGTTCCTCCCTGGGTTTCTGCAGAAGCTGCTCCATCGGATCCGCCCGAGCAGCTTACATTAGCATCTACAGAAGCAATAACCGTCAGCAAAGCAGGTTCGGTAATATCGACACAGGTGGAAAAGGTGCCGCCTGCCATATCAGAAATGGTCACACAATAAGTACCTGCAGATAAACCGGTAGGGTTGTTGGTATTGGGCAGGTCGTTATCCCAGGTGTAAGTGTAATCCGGCGTTCCACCGGTGGCCTCGACCAAAATGCTTCCATCGGAGCCTCCGTTGCAGTTTACATTGATGGAGGATGTTGTTGCCGATAGAGGTGCAATAGAGATATTGGTGAATGGTATGGTGCTTAAGGTCATATTTCCTGCGGTCGTAGCAACGGTATAATTGGCGGGATTTTCCAGATCTGCAAGAGTGACCGGGCCTGACCTGAGAGAAACCATGAACTCCCTGTGATCCCCATTGAGTGAAAACCCGTCAACAACCACTGCATCCGGATAATCCCCGCTGGGATCTTCATCAGGAAGCATGTTGCCTTGACTGAATAGTACGGCGTAAACGTTGGTTACCCCATTGGTAGGATCGTTGTCGTTATCGTCATAAGCATAAACATGTTCAGGGGTGGAACTTGCCAGAGAAATGGATCCTCCCGAGTCATTGAGAAAGGTTCCGCAATTACCGGAATTACAATTTACGGTAAGCACGTTGGTACTGGTACCGGTTTCTTCAAAGGTGATTACATCTCCTTTCAGGTGTCCGGCTGCAGGAGTGGTATAACTCCAGTGGCCTTCCTCTAGAGTAAAGGCGTCGGAAACATCGCTGTATTCTTTGTCGGTAAAGTAGATTTTTGTGTTGCCGGGAATATCCTCCAGAGCCACGATGGAATATCCATCGCCGGTAGTGCCGTTGTAACCGATGATGGCTATCGTTTGGGCAGTTGAAAATTGGTTGAATAGTAAGAAGCTGATAAAAAAGAGGGGGAAAGCTAAGGTGTTGAATTTCTTCATTGGCGAAATTTTTGTTGTTATAAATTTTACGTCCAGTAAAATTATAGAAATTGTCTGAGGGATTCCATAGGTATTTATACTTGAAAAAGCTTGGGATCAACAGATTTTACTATGAATCTGGACTTTTTCCAGGATATTATAAATTGTCGGTTATCTTTCATGACCGTAAATTACTTGGACATCCGGATGTAATCGTGAAAACTCCTTCAATTGAGCAAGACTGGATTCTGCGGATTTTCTGTTGTCTGTCCATCCAGGTTCAATACCTTGTTGAAAACCATATTTTGTGTGGCTGGCATCTCCTGTAAGTAACACAGGCCCTTCTTTCGTGATTAGAAGGTATGACAGATGACCGGAAGAATGACCTGGTGTTGAAATTCCTAAAAACGATCCATCACCAAAAATGTCCAGTAAATTCCGGAAAGGGGGGATGGAGATATTTTTTGGATGATGCATAACCATGATCGTATCTTTTTTTGAAAGGTGGTTAGGGTTATACACAAAAGGAATGTCATGGTATTCCTCATTTGCCCCACTATATTTTGTTATTGACGTGCTCAGTTCTGGCAAACCGGCCGTATGGTCTCCATGCAAATGGGTGAAGAAAATTCCTTGAGGCTGTATATTCAATTGTTTTAATTGAGCTTGAATGTTTTGTCCATTTTTTTGCCTGGTTTCCTTGATGTAATTGCCTGCAAAGATTCCCCGGATATTTCCTTTTTTCTGGAATGAACTGTCTAGACCTGAATCAATCATATACCACCCTTTTTCAGAATGATGAAATAAAAATACAAATACATCCACCCAGAATTGTTCTGGTAATTCATGGTTCGTGGGTAATTTGTCTTCATTAAGCATGCCTTTCCTCGGTACTTTTACCGAACCCGTATTGAGTACTAAAAAAGAATCGATTTTTGTCGGTGCAGTCAGAATTTCTTCCCAGGAATGTTCTGCAAGATTACTGGGAGGTAATTCATGGGTAGTTCTTGTTGGGTCAGTCGTATTACATCCAGTTCCCCATAAAACAATGATTGATAACAATGATAAAGTGAAAATCAATTTTGAGTTCATAATTTTTTACCACAAAATTGAAGTCATTGAGGGAAGTTTACTTGAATGAATTTGCTGTTTTTAGAAATTAGGGAGGGAGGTACTCCGATCATTTTTACGCAGGTTCTTGTCATATGTGCCTGGTCTGAGAACCCAGCAAAATGCGCAGCTTCTGTAAGTGACTTACCAGTTATGATTTGCTGAAGAACGATCTTTAACCGAAACCACAAAATGTAATTCCTGATCGGAAGACCCATTTGTTCTTTGAATAAATGCAACAAACGGCTCTCACTCAGATGAGTTACAGACATAAGATCTTTGGTAGAGATGTGATTTTCAATATTGGCGGAAATATAATTGAGTACATTCTTTATTCGGTCATCCTTTTCTGAGCTCAGGTTGTGGGGACGATAACCAAAAAAAGCCTCGATCAATTTTCGGAGGGCCTCCCAGTTTTTATTTTCGAGGTGAGTAAGGAGGTTGTTTATGTTTAATAAAGACAGGTCTTCTTGATGGTAGGACAAAACAGTCTTGTTTTTTAATTGATGCTCCATGATCCATTCACCCAACGAAGAATCGGGGTCGATGTCCATACTGGTTATGGGTATGTTTTGAGCATCACATTCATGGTGATGATTTGGACTGATCAACATGGCTTTTTTTTCTATCCAATCTTCATTTATTTTGGATAGGAAGAATCCTTCAGTTGCCATCACAAATTGCACCACAGGGTGGCTATGTTCTCTTACTGCTCTTGGGTTTGATCCAATGAACAAAATAAGGTCGTTCCAAAAGATGAGATGGTTCATGAAACAATAATGGGTATTTCCATAATTAGGATAACTCCAAAGGTAATATATCCATTTCATAAGCATGCCAAAAAAACAGGACCTGATGCTGGATCAAGTCCTGATTAAAAGTTTACGCTACCGTAATCACTACATTTCCGCGCTTTCGTCCGGAGTCCACATATCTGTGGGCTTCAGCGATCGCATCAAGTGGATAGCGTTTATCAATGATCGACTTCAGCTTTCCTTTTTGGATGATTTCCTTGATCTCTTCCATGAAAGATCTGAGTTTAGGGGCCGGCATCGTACCCGTGGCATAAAATTTAGCTTTCTTTTTTCCGGCTATCGAAGTTTTGAGGACCTGGAATAAAAGCCCGAGGTCCAAAACAGGCGATAGATATTGGCCTTCAGGTGACAATGCTTTTTTACATTTGGAGAATTTGCTTTTGCCTACAGTATCGTAAATGAGATCATAGGCCCCAATGTTCTTTGTGAAATCTTCTTTGGTGTAATCAATTACCTTGTCAGCTCCCAGTGATTTTACCAATTCCACGTTGGACGTGCTGCAAACTCCGGTCACTTCGGCACCGTAATACTTGGCGATTTGTACAGCAGCCGTTCCCAGACTTCCGGATGCTCCATTGATCAGCACCTTTTGTCCTGCCTGAATGTTTCCAAGGTTTTTCAGGAAATTGAAGGAAGTCAATGGTCCGTCAGAAACGGGGGCCAGCTCTTCAAAAGGTACATTATCCGGACGGGTAATGATCACACCTGTTTCAGGTACGGTTAAGTATTCTGCATTGGCGCTGAATTTAAAAGCTGTTTCACCATAGATCTGGTCACCAATTTGAAACCGGGTGACCTCTTGGCCTATAGCCACGATTTCTCCGGCAAAGCCTGTACCGATAATCTCACATTTTGGTTTAGAAAATCCCAGGAAAAACCGGGCAATAAATGGGTCGGCTTTTCGCATCATGGTGTCTGCTGCTGTTACAGTGGTTGCATGTACCTTCACCAATACTTCGTCAGGTTGAGGTGTTGGTACAGCAACCTCTTTGATAATAAGATGGTCGGGTGATCCATATTTTGTACAAACTGCGGCTTTCATTTTTTGAGTATTCATTGTTCTTTTATTTTTTAGTTATAAATTTTTTAATCGTTTTAACCCTTGATAAGGGCATTATTAAACAGTCCTAAGCCTCTGCTTTTTTCATTCCTTTAATCAACAGGTAAAAAGTAAATCCAAGCTCTCCGATAACTACAATCACCAGCAGTATGGTAATTCCGATATCCAATGAAGAAAATTGTGGGAATAACAATTCTTTAAAACTCTGTAGGGTGTAGCCAAAACTGCCTACCATATTCAGGGTTCCAAAGATTTTTGGAAAAACACCTGATTTGTAGATCAGGTAACCGAGAATGACCAGGTGAAGCCCGAAGAATAATTGCCATACGTAAACAGCTTTTTGATGCATGTCCAGGAAGATGGAAACGATATTCTCTAACTCACTTGCTTGAAATACCTGTAGGTATTCCGGGCTATTCACCAAAACGGAAGGCAAAACGTAGTTGAGTAAATTAATGCCCATCACAACAGCCATACCCATTCTTGAAAAAGCTGCTATCAGGGAAAGTGTCTGGTTGACAGATTTAAACATCTTGTATAACATGGAGGTAAGAATGACTTCCATGAGAATCACTGCTATATCTCCCGCTATCCCCATATGGAACAATAATTTGTTGTCTACCATATTTTGGATAGTTTCTGTCATATCGTCTGCTGCGAAAATAACCGAAGGCATATAGCCTATACTGAATGCTCCTGCAAAGGCGATGAGCAGGTAAAAAAGTCCGGTTACCCTCGCAAAGGAAACCGATGGGAATTTTTCATTTTCGTTTGTTAATGCTGAAGTTGTCATGTCGATTGATTTTTGATTTTAAGTTTAAGTCGAAGGCTTGTTTTTGCCTTTTGATGACCCAAAGGTAGGGGCATGACACACCCTGGTCGTTCCGATTTGGGAATCCGAACGTTTTTTGGAAAATCCGAACTTTTACGTAGAACAGGCTTATTGGTTTAAAAAAAATAACCGCCGATTATTTTTTTAACAATTTAAAATGCAAAATGTAGAATTCAAAATGCAGAAGTGTTTGAGTTTAGAGTTTTGGTTGGTCAGTTCTTGAATCTTAATCCTCTAAATCCTTAAAAATCAACAACCCTTGAAACCTGGAACCTGGAACCTGAAACAGTACCTTTTTAGGCAATCTTTCCCCACAACATAAAACATTTCACTTTCGGCGGTTATTTAATAAATTTCAATCAGCCTGTTGGAATGGCATGGTAGGATTGTTAAACCGCAATGGCGCAAGGAATGTGAAGGAACGCAAAGAGGGTTATCACCAGAAATACTATTTTTCCAAAAAAAAGTATTTCTTAACCGTCAACCGTCAACCGTCAACCACCTCCTTCCAGTAAGCCTTTGGCGTTTTGCCTGTCATTTTTTTGAAGAAGGTATTAAAGACTGTTTTGGAATTGAAGCCACTTTCATAGGCTAGTGCAAGAATGGTCAGGTGGCGAAGGCCTGGATCGGCAACTTTGGTTTTAAAAGTTTCGAGGCGGTAGGTATTGACAAATTCCGCAAAATTTTTGTCAAAGCCTTCATTGAGCAATTGAGACATATGGTTGGGAGGAAGTTCCATCATTTCAGCCAGGTCACGCAGTGTCAGACTGGGTTCGAGGTAGG
>QQUB01000285.1 GCA_008501835.1 Bacteroidota bacterium | reverse complement strand
TATTGGAGGGGCCCTGATGGCCCTCGGTTACCTGGGACTGGCCATTCCGAACAGTATGACGGCCTTTTACCTCGCCTTGCTGCTGATCATTCTCGGTAACGGGTTGTTCAAGCCCAATATTTCCGTATTGCTTGGGAAATTGTATGAAACTCCGGAGTTCGAAAGCAAAAAGGACGCCGGGTTCAACATTTTATACATGGGTATCAATATCGGGGCTTTTGTCTGTAATTTTGTGGCTGCCTGGCTCAGAATCTCTTATGGATGGGGATGGGCTTTCGCAGCTGCAGGTATAGGTATGATCCTCGGTTTGATCTGGTTCGCCGTCGGAAATATTCGCGTTCCTGAAATCAAAGAAGCTGACGTCATTTCTCCTAAAAGACCGGAGGATAAAAGTATTTTGTACCTGCTGGGTTCACTGTTGCTCCCTGCCTTCGTAGCTGCAGCCATCGGTTGGATGATCCCCGGAAATTTTGCCGGTAGTGATTCCACAGATGCCTTTATTCTGTTCTGTATTCCTGTCCTGGTATTTTTCCTGAACATCTGGCGATCAGCCGATGCCAAAGAAAAACCACCGATTGCCGCGCTGTTGTCCATTTTTGGTGTGGTGGTTATTTTCTGGGCAGTATTCCACCAAAACGGATCAGCCATTACTTATTGGGCAAACTATAATACCGACAGAGCGCTTTCAGCTACAAGTGCTAAGGTTATCAATGCCATTTCCAGTACGGAGGAAGTCTCTACCATACCGCGTACCAGGGCCTTGACCGGCCTGCATGGTGAAGACCTGGGTGAGACAACAGGGCCAAGTTACTATTTTGACAATTATAACGATGAATTACCCAAGGGTAATCTTGTGGAAAGACCGTCTGACATTAGTGAAGAGTCCTGGAACCAGTTGAGCGATGATGATAAACAGAACTATGGTAGTCTCACCCTCTGGCCCACAGAGCTTCAGGCATCCATCAATCCGTTCTTTGTAGTGATCCTTACACCGCTGGTAGTGGCCTTTTTTGCATTCATGCGAAGAAGGAACAGAGAACCTTCCACTCCTGGAAAGATCACGTGGGGGATGTTTATCTCCGCGGCTTCCTGGATGGTCATGGTTATGGCTGCAATAGTTTCAGGTAATGGGGCTGATAAAGCTTCTACATTCTGGTTATTCGGGATTTACGGAGTAATTACCATTGGTGAGTTATGCCTGAGCCCAATGGGATTATCGATTGTTTCGAAAATGGCGCCAAAACGACTGGCAGCCCTGATGATGGGAGGCTGGTTCCTTTCAACCGCTATCGGTAATAAACTATCGGGAGTTTTGTCAGGCCTTTGGGATCTTTTTGAGAACAAATCGAACTTCTTCCTCGTCAATGCCGGACTGACACTTGGCGCAGCTCTCATCATTCTGGCCATACTGCCATGGCTCAGGAAGGTGTATAAGGATACGGTAGGATGATGAGCTAGGAGGAAATTTGTGTTCATTATTAATTGTACCGAAGTTTCCAGATAAAATAAGGAACTAAGGTGCCGAAGACGGAAGACCGTAATTTGCGGTCTTCCGTTTTTTATTTAAGTTCCTACATTATTATGGTTTTAAATTGATGATTCCTTTTGATTTAGGATTTCTGATTTCACTAATCAAATTTCGAAGAAAAATACTATATTTATTCCAATGTGCCCAAGTTGTTAGAACTACTCCTTTGACAATTAATAAAGAGAAATATTCTACGCTTAAACAACCGTTTTTACTAATAAAATGGGCGTTAAGTGATTAATAAATAAAAGGAGCGTTAAAATGACTAATATTGATTTCGAATTACAAATAAAAAGGAACGCAAAAATCTCAGGTTTCCTGTTTCTGTTAATTATTCTGTCCTCCCTGCTTGCACTGGCAATTCTTGACCCCAAAATAAAAACCATTACAGATATCATTGAAAATGAGGTATACTTTAGGGTAGATGTAGCCTACACGCTGTTTATGTATATCTGTGTCATTATTCTTGCGACATATCTGTACAGGACCCTTAAACATATTAATAAAACTTTAGCTTCGATTGCCTGGGCCTTGCGGTTAGCCGAAGGCATATTAGGTGGTGTGAAAGTACTTTGTTTCTTAATTGTTTTACTATTGCTAAATGGAGAAAACCATTCCCAATTATTCGAAGTTGACCAGTTACACGCACTTGCCGAGGTATTCCGAAATGCCTATTGGGCAATGACCATCGTAATCTTCTCATTCCTGGGGTTAGGGTCGATAGCTTTCTTTATGTTGTTTTTAAAATCAAGGTATATTCCAAAAGCCATTTCGATATGGGGTATTTGCTCTTATGCTCTGGTGGTTCTTGGATCTTTTATCAGCATTATTTTTGACAATAATGCCTTTATGATCCTTGGATCACAAACTATTATTTTTGAAATATTTATTGGCGCATGGTTATTATTTAAGGGTATTAACCTTCAGCCGACAGATAACTAAACCCCAAAAAGGTTTACAAAAATCTACTCAAATCCTTTTTCCAGCCCCTTTTAAATAGAGTGTTTAAAAGGGGCTGGAAAATATCTTAGAGCTTTAAATATTTCCAGCGACTTTCTAATTCGTTACATAATAATTCCCTCTCCGGAATAGTTCTCTATAAAATCAACTAAACAACTACTATGAAAAAACTTGGAATTCTGGTATTAGTAACTACCGTTTTTGCCTCATTTTCTTGTAATAAAGGAAAGATTACTGAACTGGAGCAACAAATTACCTTTAAGGATCAGCAGATAAAAGACCTCGAAGAGGAGGTTGCATACCTGAAAGAAACCAACAGTAACCAGATGGATCTTATGGAGGACTTGTCCATCGTTAGTAAAACAGGAGCAGAAAGTATTAAGAAGTCCCTGGAGAATATGACGGATCAGTATTCTCATATAAAAGATCTGAACAACCGCATTCAAGCCAAGGATTCCCTTAATCTGGCATTGGTGATGAACCTTAAACGATCGCTGACGGATATCAATGATGAGGATGTGCAAATTGAAGTTAGGGGAGGTAAGGTGCACGTCTCTATTTCAGATAAATTATTATTCAGGTCAGGTAGTTCAAAAATCAGCTCCAGAGCTGAAGATGTTCTGGATAAAATAGCTTTGGTGATCAATGATCACAGTGAACTTGATATCCTGGTTGAGGGACACACCGATGACGTGCCGATTAATAATAGTTGCCTGGAAGATAATTGGGACCTTTCAGCAAAAAGAGCAACAGCCGTTGTGCGATCTCTTCAGGAAGATTATTATGTAGAACCTCAGCGACTGATAGCTGCCGGTCGTTCTGAATTTGTTCCAAAAGAGGACAATTCGACATCCGAAGGCAGAAGTAAAAACCGCAGGACTGAAATCGTTATTATGCCAAAGCTGGATCAGTTTTTTAAATTGCTGGAAAGCCCTGACTTGAAAGATTAACTCCGAAGTTTGAATTTGTGTCAAATTAGTGGTGTTTTTACGAAAATCCAGTCTCAGAGAGACGGCATCTCATAGCATGGTACGCCAGTGCCTTGCTATGTATTGTGAAATCCCCAGTTCCATAGGAACGGCATAATTCCTTGATTAGGAGCCTAATTGTGCCGTTCCTATGGAACTGGATTTATTTTGCATTATTACATGGCACTAGCGTGCCACGCAATAATATGTCATGCCTCTGGCATTGATTTAAACTGATTTGACGCCAACCCCAAGTTGTGGTAGAAAACCTGCAACCCGCAACCCATTACCCGTATCAATCATTAAACAAATGTTCAACAATAACCTCCGCGGCGACCTGACTTCCTTTGAGGGAAGGATGGAAGCCGTCAAAGGAGTAATAATCGAAATTTTCTGTTGAATCAAAATGTGCTTTCCATACTTCTCCGACCGGACAAAGGACAGCATTATTCATGGTAGCAGCTTCTTTGTAATTTTTGATTACGCCATCAAAGGTGTGATAGTAATTTAGAGAGGGCCATACCATAAAAAAACATAATTGGGCATCATGCTCCTGGCATAGATAACTGAATTTTTTTCCATAATCCATCAGCATCTTCCTTCCCGGGGGTTGGGAGGATGGTCCCTGTTGAAGAATTACGAAATCATAGTTATTCCTGCTGATTTCTTTTTGGACTACGCCGTCATTCCAATGATCTTCTATGGCATAGTTTGGATAAGCAAACATTTTAGTTTTTATAGACACTCCTTTTTGTCTGGCAGCTTTTTTTACGAGACTGGGAAGATCGTTCGAATAGGTAAGACTATTTCCCACGAATAAAACCCTAACGCTTTTTTTTGAAAGATCATCAGGGGAATCCTGCCAGTCAGTCGAACTGCACACGAGCAGCGTAAAAAATAACAGTACAATTTTTATTTTCCCCATAGCAAAGATTTTTTCTTTTTGGTTCTAATAGTTGACTGACTGGCCAGCAGGGAAAGGTTTAATGTTTTAAATAATAACCGTTAATTACCCTGTTCCCTTCAACCCTCCTGACAATACGTTCACCAACAACAATAACTTCAATAACAATGGGTCATTCCGGTCGGAAGAGACCTCCTTTTGATTCCGCCATTGTTTTAATGAATCGATTTGTATTTCATGCAGGATTGACAGGGCTGCTTTCCTTGTTTTGTTGTTTTCCAACCTGGAAATCCTACGATCTTCAATGGGGCCTTCCAGCAGCATTTCTATATGTTCCAAACTGGTTTCATAATCGTTTATGATCAATTGTAATAGTTCTTCCTTTGTCGAAGAATCTGATACAAGGTCTGCAAATGCTTCCATGATTGAAGCATCTCCATTAAGCAAATTGGTCTCGATCTGAATCAGTCCGAATTTGAAGAAAGGCCATTCGATGGCGGCTTTTTTCAAGTATTCGAAATCTTCCGGAAATTGCTCCCTGAATTGAGCAAAAGCTACTCCGGTACCAAACCATCCGGTTAAGTTAAATCTGGATTGATTCCAGCTGAACACCCATGGAATAGAACGCAGATCATCCAATGATCGCTGTCCGGTACGCCTTGCAGGCCGGGACCCGATCTTGCTTTGTTCCAAAACATCAATTGGCGTAGCCTGGCTGTAAAACTCAATAAATTTTGGATGATCAAGCAATTGCCGGTATGCTTTTCGGGCCAATACAACGAGCCGGTCCATAATGTCATACAGTTTTTGGTCTTGTTGTTTTTGGCGATTGATCATGGCTTGCCTGGCCGTGCCGGAAATGAACATTTCGAGATTGTAGGTGGCATTTAGGCGGTTGGCAAATTGGTTGGCGATGGTCTCCCCCTGAACGGTCATTTTTATATGTCCACTCATGGATCCGGGAGGCATGCTTTCCAAAAAGCGGTGTATCTTTCCTCCACCACGACTGATGGTACCACCACGGCCATGGAAAAAACGCAGCTTGACCCCAAGTCTGTCACCCACTTCGGTCAGGTTTTCTTCCGCCTTATAGATGTTCCAGCGACTGGTCAGGATACCTCCATCCTTATTGCTGTCGCTGTAACCGAGCATTACTTCCTGAATAAAAGTTTCAGTCCTGCCACGTCTTTCCTGAACTACCGGATGCTCCAGGAAGGCTTCCAGGATCTGTGGTCCGGCAATCAGGTCGTCAATAGTTTCTAAAAGAGGTACCACCGGCAGGTCGACATCTTCTAAGCCTACTTCCCGCATGAAGAGGAAAACCAGTAATAAATCACTCAAACTCCTGGTCATACTGACAATTATGGATCCGATTCCATCCGATCCATACCGATCGACATAATTTTTGACTTCTCGTAAATACCCCAGCACATTATCCGCTTCCTTTCCACAAGTTCGGCCGGTAATAACAAAAGGCCGTCCGCTTTTTAATTCTTTGTTGAGGAAAGTGAGCCTTTTGGCTTCATCCCAACTGCCGTAATCTGCATCTTCAATTCCTGAGGCCTTAAGAATCTGGCTGATGGCCTTTTCATGGTAGTCACTGTTTTGACGAATGTCCAGTTTTGCCAGATGGAAGCCAAAGCAATTGATCATTCTTTCAATAGGGAATAACCACTGCTTAGCGATTCTGGAGGCTCTTAAGTCAATCAGTACATTCCTCAATCTTTTTAGATCCTTTGAAAGATCAGCAGGCCTGTGATAATAACCCTCTAACCCAAGGTCAATTCGATTGGCCATTGTGTTTTTCAGCCTGACGAGGATCAGATTTATGAATTGTCGCAATGGTTCTGCAGGGTTTCTGTCTAATGCTTTTTGCCCGGCTTCGCCAAATAAATTGGCTTTGGTTGCTATTTCGGCGAGAAAGTCTTCCGGTACCTCATTCATCAAGCTGGAAAAACTGAGTTTCCCCGCCAATTGGTACAATTCCTGTTTGATCATCCTTAAAGCAGCCTGTCGGTGCAATTGAAGGGTTGATGCTGTGAATTCCGGTGTGACAAAAGGATGCCCGTCACGATCACCACCTACCCAACTTCCAAATTGCAGGACGGGAAATTGCTCAGGCCATTCCAAAAGGTTTTTATTGTATCCTGAAGTTTTCCAGGCATCAATCAATCGTTGATCCGTTAAGCGCAGAGCCTCTGGAAATACATTGACAAAATAGTGCATCAGGTTGTTTCGCTCGTCGGTCAGACTTGGCTTTTCCAGATAAATTTCCCCTGTTCTCCACCATCTCTCTAGCAGGCTGATAATCTCCTGCCTGATTCCCGATCGCTCGGAAGTGGACCAAAGCGGGTTTTCGTTTTTGGCAAGCATTATATACAACTCACGATGAATATCCAGCACTGTCAATCGCTTAGCTTCGGTTGGATGGGCGGTCAAAACAGGTATGACTGTTATGTTGGGCAATATTTTGGCGATATCCTGCTCACTGATACCGGTATCTTTCCAGATTTTTATGGTCTCTCCCCAGGAGCCTCGGGTAGATTCCAACCCATATTGAGTTTCTGTTTTCCTGCGGAATTGTGTGGCAGCATTCTCTTCAACCAAATTGAGTAACTCAAAGGACATACCAATCGCCTGCGCAAGTTTTTTATCCTCAATATTAGCATAATCGCCTGTGAACGGCATGTTTTCAGCAGAAACCAAGGCGGCTAATTCCTTTTCACCTAAGGATTCCAGCATTTCTTTGAAAATGGACATAAGGTAGCTGTAATCAGACCTGATTTTCTGAAGTCCTTCCAGTTTAAGTGTTTCCTTCGTCATGATGTTGGGTTCTTATGGTTTGAAAATACCTAAAATTAAGCGGCAAAGATAAATAGGCTTGGTGAGAAAGAGAGGGGTCTTAGTGTAAATTTTACGTTTTTATAACACAACGGCACCTGGAGCACAAAGTCGAGGTGAAAAAAGACTAAAATATGTGCTCCAGGTGCCTTTATGTATAACAATAAATTACATCAAAAATCAATCTGCCAACTCAAAATGGGCGTCAAACTCGCCTGCTCGCGATAAACCCAGGCATTGAGGTCCGGGTCATAATTGCGGTTCAAAGGATCGATGTTTTTATTATTGGTAACATTCTGAACGTCCAGCGCTATAGACCAGGCAGATTTTGGATTGTTTTTCCGGAAGGAAAATCTGAGGTCTGCACGCATGTAATCCTGAACCTGTTCCGTGAAAGCAGCTGCCTCATCCAGGGCAGGATTTTGAGAATAGCGGGAAACCTGAACGCCTGGCAGTAGGGGAGTGAGGCGCTGTCCTCCATTGTAGATTCCCCTTAAACTCAAAGCCCAGATATTACCTTTATCCGTTGTCCATTCCTTTCCACCCATCGCTGTGGCTGCATAACCGCTGTCAAAAATGGAAGAGAACTCCCGACCGGAAGCATCGGTGTATTTGGAATCAAAGATGGAGCCGGAAAGCAATATGAAAGTCGCCTGGCTAAAGGCTTTTTCAACCATTAAGTCCAGGCCGATATTTTGTCCGGTACCGGTATTGACCATTTCGTGTTTGGTGTAACTGTCGAT
>QQUB01000436.1 GCA_008501835.1 Bacteroidota bacterium | reverse complement strand
TAAAGAAAATACTTCGTCGACGAGAAATTGTAAGACCAAATAGAGCTGCGCCCAGGGTACGTAAACATAAACTTAAGTACCCAATGAATAGAAGAAGAGTTACTTAACTCTTAAGTTGACGACATTCAACTTAAAGTTACGCCCTAATCAATTGCAAAATCAAGATTAATCCATTGGATGGATCTTAAGCTCAGTGTATTTTTCAAGGCTCAATCCTTTTTTGCCTTCAGCCTGCTTTTGCTTGATGAATTCAGGTGTTACGCCCATGATTTTAGCATGTACGAATTCTTCCATGGATGCATCTTTAAGACCAAGGTCGCGGATGGACTTGATGTAGTCGGGTGAAACGTCGTGGATAGTTGCCTGTATGATTTCTTCTGCGGAAATGTCTTTGAATCCAATAGCTTTGAATTGCTTGATGTCCCCAGGTTCTACATTAAAGATGGCAAACTGGGTGATTTCTTCCATCGACATTTTACCCATTCCTTCTTTTTCAAATGAGGCCAGATATTCTGGTGTCACTCCATGGATCTGGGCACCAATGATATCATCCGGAGTCATTTCACGGAATCCCATAGCTTTGAAAGCCTTGACATCTTCCGGTTGAACATCGTGGATGGCAAACGAGGTGATTTCCTCCATATCCAATTTCCCAAGTCCAACTTTTTCAAAACCAGCTAAATATTCCGGTGTTACACCATGAATGTGTGCACCTACGATATCTTCAGGTGTCATTTCTCTGAATCCCATGGCTTTGAAAGCTTTGATATCTTCTGGCTGAACATCGTGGATAGCAAAAGCTGTGATCTCTTCCATGTCCATTTTGCCTAAACCTTCTTTTTCAAAAGCAGCCAGATATTCAGGTGTTACTCCATGGATGTGTGCACCTACAATATCATCCGGGGACATGTCGCGGAACCCCATGGCTTTAAAAGCTTTGATATTCTCAGGCTGAACATCGTGGATAGCAAAAGCTGTGATTTCTTCCATGTCCATTTTACCTAAGCCTTCTTTCTCAAAGGCTTCCAGATATTCAGGTGTTACGCCGTGGATATGGGCACCTATGATGTCATCCGGGGACATGTCGCGGAAACCCATTGCCTTAAAGGCTTTAATATCCTCAGGTTGAACATTATGGATAGCAAACGAGGTGATTTCTTCCATCGATAATTTCCCAAGGCCAGCTTTTTCAAAAGACTCGAGGTATTCCGGAGTTACATTATGGATACTGGCACCCATAATCTCTTCAGCAGTGAAGTCACGGAATCCCATGTTTTTCATGGACTTGATAAAATCAGCATCTACATTGTGAATTGCAAATCCCACTACTTCTTCTGCGGAAAGATCGGTGAGTCCTTCGTCGCGTAGCCCCTTTACATAATCCGGAGTGACATTGTGAATGGAGAGCCCGATAACTTCTTCCCATCCAAGGTCAGTAAGGCCCATTTTTTGGTATTCCTTGATGAATTCAGGTTTTACATCGTGGATTTCCAAAGCGATGAGGTCTTCAAGTCCCGGTTTTTCAAAACCGAAAGCAGAAAATGTCTTGTTGTGTTGCTTCAGGTATTCAAGATCCATTTCGAAATGACCGAGGGCGGCCAGCTCGTCTGATCCAAATTCAAAATTCTCTTTTTTAAGATAGCTTATATATTCCTGGTCAATATCGGCAAAGAAACAGTGGAATAGGAATTCCTCTTCGTCTTCATCCAGAAGTCCTTCTTTTTCCAGATAGGCTTTGAAAGTTTCATTTTCTGTGAAAGAATAGGTGCCCTTGCCTTCGCTCCCGGAGAATGTTCCTTTGAAATCAATCGTGCCTGCCGTTCTCTTCAGGCTGAAAGATTCCAGTTTATTGGTTAGCGCAGGTGTAAATTCATTGGTTTGGAAACAGCTGGGCTTCCACCAGTTATTGTGCTCGTTTTCGGAAGGAGCTTTAAATTTAAAACAGGCCTCTTTCCCTTTGATGGTAGCATCCCAGTGGCCTTTAGCCATTCTGTTCGGGTTGAGGTTGTATTCTTCAACAATATCCTGAACAGTAATGGGCTGCGGTCTTTCGCTGATCGCTTCAGTAGTTTCCGGATCATTGGTTTCCAGCTCTGTAGTTTCTGCCGGAGCAAGTTGTGGGAATTGGTCGGTAGCGTCGTCTGATTTGATGGCATTCAGTGTAAGTACTGAAAACCCAAACAGAGCGATCAAAGCAAGATATTTCCAGCTTGATCGGACGGATGATTTCTTTGAGTTCATCATGAAAATACGTTTTTTTAAGATCGAGTGATTATAATTATTCGCGAGACGAAGCGCATACTGAGGAACGGCTACTCTAAGCAGGTTCATCTGGTATGATTCCCGGTTGGTGCCTTTATGCAGCATTTGCTTGTCTGTAAAATATTCCAGGTTGTCGGATACGATTTTGCGATGCAGCCATGCAAATGGATTAAACCACTGCAGGGCAACCATCAATTCAGCAAGGAGTAAATCAAAACTATGCCCTTGCTGGATATGTATTTTTTCGTGTTCGAGGATTTGGTTGTAGGTTTCCCAATCGTATTTCTCAGGGTTGATAAAAATACAGTCGAGGAAAGAGTATGGAGCTTCGTCACTATTGAGTTCAACAATCCTGATGTTGCCATCCATGATATATGGCAAGGTAAACCGCTTAATTAGGAGCGTGAACAACTGGATGAGAAAGTTCAGCAGGAAAATGGCCAAACCGGTAAGGTAAATATATTTAATCAGTGAAGTCCAGGAAACCTTCCATGCCTTTTTTGCGGGTACTGGATTGGCCTCAAAAGAAGTTTCTTCTATAGCTGAAATCCCGGACGAATTGGTAATTGGGGAAGCTTCAATCTCTGTTTTAGCTTCTACTTCATTGTCAATCGGAACTTGTTTTTCCGTAACCTCAAATGAAGGATTCTTTTGGACCTGTTGGTTAATCTCTTTTACAGGTACCTGCTGATTGAAACTAAAAACCGGCTCCTCACCAGCTCTCAATGACCAATCTTCAGGGATCTGAAGAAATGGAAGGGAGAACGCCAAAAGCATGCTACCCATAAGGACCCAGCGGTTCAATTGGAAGAAGGTTTCACGCTGTAAAAATGCTTTGTAAAAGAAATACGAAACAGCAATGAGCAGGGTTGTATGGAGGATGTATAACATCATGCGTTTTTATTTTTGATCATTTTGAGAATTTCATCCAACTCTTCTTCACTTATCTTTTCCTCATTGGCAAAATAGGCTACCATTTTTTTGTAGGAGTTGTCAAAGTAATTCCGGATTACATCACCCACCTCACTTTTTTGGTATTCTTCTTTGGAGACAAGCGGGAAATACTGGTAAGTCTTGCCAAAGCTTTTATGACCGATAAATTTCTTGTCTTCCAGAATTCTGATGATGGTAGAAACTGTATTGTAATGAGGCTTAGGTTCGGGCAATAGCTCGATCACCTCTTTTACAAAGGCTTTTTCGAGCTGCCATAAAACCTGCATAATCTCTTCTTCTCGTTTGGATAATTTCTGCATTGATTCGTATTTTGATTCAAATGTAAACTAAATTTTTAGTTAAATCAACTAAATTTTTAGTTTTAACTAAAAAAATAGTTGATCGAATTGGAGGTTACTGGTCCCGACACTTCGTGTATACTCGATATGAAATCTCGTTCGGGATGTCACCCCGACCCTGCGGTACGGGATTTCGCTACGCTCAACTTCATTCCATTTCTTATTATTGGTTTTGGGGCCATTTTTTATCAAAAAGGACAGGATTACACTAATTAATTGTCAACTTTACATCATGCGTACAAACTTCATTACACCGCAGACACCGGAATGGTATAGTGCCCGGTCCGGAAGGTTCACGGCATCGAGCTTTGGTAAATTAATGACAACTTCCAATCAGGAAGGTTGGTCCATTCCTGCATTGAATCATATTTATGAGAAAGCCCGGGAAAAATATTCTGGTGGAAATGTGAAAATTTTGATCAACAAAGCCATGCGGTGGGGTAGCAGGATGGAGTCGCCAGCCCTTAAAGCACTCGAACGATATCTGGGGACAACGATTCATGAATGTGGATTTGTAATTCACCCAAAGGTAACGGAAGCGGGCGCCACCCCTGATGGATTAATCCTGGATGAAGCAGGGAACGAAAAAGCGCTGGTTGAAGTAAAATGCCCCTACAATGCAAAGGTTCATCTCAACTATTATAATAGAATTCAAACTGCTACGAATCTAAAAGGTATAAAACCTGATTATTACTGGCAGGTACAAGGAGCGATGTGGGTAATGGGGGTAGACCTGTGTTATTTTGTGTCCTTTGATCCCAGGCGACTTGATGAAAAAAGATTACATGTGGTGGAAATACCTCGTGATGAAAAAGATATTGCCCGGCTGGAAAAGACGGTGATCAGAGCTATTGAGGCACGGGATGAGCGGATGAAGGGGTTTTGAGGAACTAAATTGAGGTAGGAATTTTGAGTCAGAGAAATCCACCACCCCGAAATAAATCGAAAAGCAGACTTTTCGATTTATTTCGACCATTCCAAAGGGATTGGCGTCAAATTAGTAAGAACATCCGAAAGGAACTCTCTAATTTGGGTCATTCTCCCAGAAGGAAGTCCTCATAGGACGTACCTACGGCACTTTTTTTCTCTTTAGCAGGCTAATTTTATCCATATTTGGTCTCTACGAGACTTTTTAGTCCCAGCGGGACCCAATATTGGTAATAACTACCTGCAAGAATATCTTAAGTGCCGTAGATACGCCATGTGTTTCCCCTAATTTGACGCCAATCTCTCCAAAAGGGATATTATTACTTGTTTCAAGGTTGTTGAAACTTCAGTAGTTTATTTTACCTTTTTCCACCATTCATTTTCCTCCGGCTCCTGCCCGAGAACCACCACGTCACCCAAATCCGGTGTGCAAATAGCAAACTTGTGTTTCTTAGCTTCTGCAACAAACCTATCAATAGGATCCTTCCAGGAATGCATTGCCAGGGCAAATGCTCCCCAATGGACGGGGATGGCTTTTTTTGCTCCGGCATCAATAGCTGCCAGCACACTCTCTTCCGGAAATAAATGCAATTGGTGCCAAAGGTCGTTATACTGGCCACATTCCATGAAGGCCCAGTCAAAAGAACCAAACTTTTCGCCGATCTCCCTGAAATGTGTTCCATAACCACCATCACCATTCCAGTAAATGCTGTGATCCTGAGTTTGAAAAACGAATCCTCCCCAAAAAGACTTGAAACGATCGGAAAGCCCTCGTCCTGAGAAGTGCTGAGATGGAGTGAAAGTAATATTTATACCTTCAAACTGTATTTCCTGCCACCAATCTAATTCCTGGATGTCTCTGCTGTTCACTCCCCATTTCTCCAGGTGACGACCAACGCCGAGGGCGACAAACCAGTTTTCAATCCTTCCCTTTAATTTCTCAATACTTTTGAGATCAAGATGGTCGTAATGATCATGCGAGATCAGTACTGCGTCAATAGGTGGAAGATCATCGATCAGGTCAAGTGTATTTTTGCTAAACCTTTTAATACCCATAAAGGAAAAAGGAGAAGCTATAGGACCGAACATCGGATCTATCAGCAGGTTTTTGCCATTGATCTGCAGCAAAAGGGTAGCATGGCCATACCAAACGAATTTGGGTTTTTCAGGCATGGTATCCCATTTGTTGTGATCCAGTCTTTTAATGGGAAGCGGCTTTTCAGGCTCTTTGATATTATTGTTAGAAAACCGTTCTCTGAGTAATCCTGGAGCATTGCTCAGTTTTACCATGGAAACAGGCACAATATTTTGAAAGGCCTTACCGTCCCATTGTTTGGAGCGCGAAAATTTCTGGTTTAAATCCCCACTAAATGCTCCGCCAAAATTTGGGTTCAACCTGATTACGATCCTCGGTGTAATCCATAAAACGATAATGGCCACTGGAAGCCAAATCAACATTGACATTCTATAAGTATTTTTCCCCGGTTAATTGTTCTGAGACATCCCATAATCTGCTGGCCACATCCGTATCCATAGAATAGGAACTGGAAGAAACCTTACCTGGACCGCCTTTCATCTCGCGATACCCGGTAGGTCCGTAATATTCTCCACCACGAACATTATCTCCAAGTGCAGCATTCAGACTTGGTAAAGCCGCTTTTTCAGGAGAGTGGGTCATAAAAGGCCCTAAAATCGGCATGAGTAGTTTCATCCATATTGGGGCATGTCGTGCCAGGTTTGTATTGGAAACTCCGGGATGGGCAGCGACAGAAATCGTATCACTTCCGGCTTTTTCAAGCCTCCTTTGTAATTCGTAAGCAAACATAAGACAGGCCACTTTGCTTTGGCCATAAGCTGCAAATTTTGAATAAGATTGCTCGCTGTTAATATTGTCGAAATCAATTACGGCATTGCGGTGGGCAATGCTACTCAGGGTCACAACTCTGGAGTTTTCTGTATTTTCAAGATGCGGCATCAACTTTCCCGTTAAAGCGAAATGACCAAAGTAATTAACACCCATCTGGCTTTCGAAACCATCTTCCGTTTTCGAAAACGGAGGGATCATAATTCCTGCATTATTGATCAGTAAGTCCAGCCGATCGTATTTTTCAATGAATTTGGAAGCAAAGTTTTTTACTGAGTCCAGATTGCCAAGATCAAGTATTTCAATTTCGAGATCTGCATCGGGTACTTTGTCCAATATGGCAGCTTTTGCTTTTTCTGCTTTTTGTTGGTTCCGGCAAGCCATGATCACTTTGCTCTGTTTTTTGGCTAACCCAATAGCCGTTTCATAACCCACTCCTACATTGGCGCCGGTTACTATGGCTATTCTCCCCTTTTGGTTTGGTATTTTTTCAAGATTGAAAGATTCCATAATTCTTCTTTTTAGGTGGTCAATTTTTTTAATTCTTCATAGTTCGCATCAAGTCTGATCCCGAATTTTTGTTCTAAGAAGTTCAGGTAGGCGGGGTTATCTTCTATTTCTGTGGTTTTCACTTCTCCTCCCGTTATTTCCGTGAAAGTGAAGTTCCGAAGGCTGATCCTTCCGTTTTTTGTAGGCTTACTTGCTGTTCGGATTTGGGTGAAATGGGTGTTTGGAGAATGAGAGGTATAAAAGTTACCGACTTCAATATCTTCTTTTGTAACATATTCTAGGTCAAAACTATAGCTATCTTTCCATATTCCCTTATCCAGGGTTCGCATCATCCATCCCCACGGAGCTTTTTCTTCCAGGCTAAAGCTATAACCGGTTTCATGCTCGAAAACTCCTTCCTTAAGCGGAAGAGGGCTTCTTAGTCCTCCGGCTCCGAACCCTGCATCGATAATCCATGGGCCTTGCTCCAGTTCTACCATATTGAGCAAATGAGTTCTTCCTGATGGTTCTTCGGAAAGATGTACCCTGGCAAGCAAAGGCCGGACTTCAAAACCAAAATGTTTAAGTGCCATCCCAAGTAATCCATTCAGTTCAAAGCAATATCCTCCTCTTTGGTGCTTCACCAGCTTGTCAAAAAGGTGCATAGGGTTAAGGTCGATATTTTTCCCTAATTGTATATCGAAATTTTCAAACGGAATGGAAAAGAATTGTGCTCTATGTAGCCCGATCAACCCTGTTTCATCAGGTGTCGGAATAACGTCAAGGCCAATTCGCTGTAAATAGAGGTCAGGGTTGAAATGGAATTCGGGCATCAACAATAATTTTGGTGTTTTTGTCTAGCAAAAATAAAAACGTTTTTTGTGCGAATTCGTTTAGCATTCCCAGGTATTTTGGAAATAAAAAATTTGACAACAGAAAATGCTCGTGATGCAAATCACGTGGAATGATATTCCATATCAATACCGATTTGTTGATTTTTATATGGTGATTTGTGAATATTGCTAAGGTATAATTTGTCTTATGGCTAAATAGTGGCTTTTTATATCGAGTTTTCATTCTAATCGAAAATTAATAGTCATGAGATATAGAGATTTTTTCAT
>QQUB01000870.1 GCA_008501835.1 Bacteroidota bacterium | reverse complement strand
ATTTCATGACTCATGTTAGCGAGGAATTGCTCCTTATATTTTTCAGACTGCTCGACTTTTTTCTTTTGCTCTTCTATGATCAACTTTTGCTCCCGGGTAACTTTGAGGCGATTAAAAATACCCCAGGCCAAAATCAGCGAAAGCAATAACCCAATTCCAATAGCTAAGGAAAGCTTTTGCTGGTTTTCTTTCTTTTGGGTTTCCATGGCCACCAGTTTTTCATTCTTCAGGTCATCCAGGGCTTTTTGTTTTTCATAATCATACTTGTATTCCTGTTCGATAGAAGCTCTTTGATTTTTTTCACTCAAAATGCTGTCTCGCAGGGCAATGGATAATTCATGCATCTCAAGGGCTTTTTGGTATTTTCCAACTGCTTTATAGCTACCGTATAAATCCCATGAGATATCTTTTGAATATTCAATATCTCCGATTTCCTCAGCAAGTTGGAAGGCTTGATTTCCGTAATCAATAGCCTGCTTAAAATTACCCTGAGATTGATGAAAAAAAGCAAGAACGCTGAGCGATTCCGCAACCCCTCCCTTATCATTAATTTGCTTTCTGATTCCCAAACTGTTGCTATAATATTCTAAGGCTTTGTCCTTTTCTCCTTGCTCCGCAAAAATCAACCCCAAGTTATGCTGTAGTCCGGCAACGGATTGTAAATCACCTACCTCTTCTTTTATTTTCAGGCTTCTGTTAAACAATTCAATGGCTTTATCATTATCTCCCTGCTCACCATAAACGGTCCCAATATGAATTAGCACGAGGGCAATATCATTTTGATTACCTAATTCCTCTTTGATTTTCAAAGCATTATTGTAATACTCAAGCGCCTCATCTGGATCTCCCTGAGCAAAGAAGACCGAACCAATATTTAACAGTGTATTGGAAATCAACCTTTGATCTCCCATTTCTTCTTTAATCTTCAAACTCATATTGTAATACTCCAATGCTTTGACAAAATCTCCCTGCCGCTCATAAATTCGTCCTATATTATTTTGAGCTCCCGCAATGCCCAGTTTATCACCAATTTCCTCTTTAATGTCCATGCTCTTGAAAAGGAATTCAAGGGCCTGGTCGTAATCTCCTCTCACATGCCACGAAATAGCCTGTGTATTTAATGCCCTGGACATCATTACTTTATTATTGGATTCTTCAGCCAGATCATACTCTAATTGAGCGTAATAAAAGGCGCTATCCGGAAAAGAAAACAGGTATCCATCCCAGGCGAAGGCATGTAGCGCATCCAGCCGGACACTGTCTGATTGGGTGGTGTCATTCCAAATGTTATGCAGGGAATCGAGATAACCCTGGGATGATAAATTCCAAGAAATAGCAGTAGTTAGCAGTACTAAAATGAGTTTTTTCATCGGTGTTCAATTTTATTTTTTTTTGTCAATTGGTGTAGGTGGTTGCAGACGGTAGGGGGGAGGTTAGTAGACCATCTACAAAGTTGGGTTGGGACGAAGTATCTTTGTTTGAGAAATATGGTTTAGTTCGTAACCCCATAAAACACTTCGACACCTGCCTTACTGTTTTAGCAGGCAAGGCTCGACATTCAGTATCGAATATCCAATAATGAAGTATTATGCAATTTTAATGTGAAATACTTTTTATTGAACAAGCGGTTTAAAACCACCGAAAACCATCCTTTTTGCATCAAAAATCATTTTGGACGGATCGGTTAGAGGGGAAATTAGATCCGTCATTCTCGGGTCAGAGGCTACTCGTTCATTGGCGAGATCGCGCGACGCTTTTGAATCAAAGGCAACCCACCCAAATACAATGGCTTCATCCTCTTTTGCATCCGTGGCTTCCGGGAAAGAGCGTGTGCCTTCCAGGTTTAAATCATCACCAAAATACTCAAAATAAGCGAGTGCTCCATGTTCCTTCCAGATTTTTGCCACGGTTTCAGCCACGCGCTTGTATTCGTCCAGGTGCTTTCGGGGAATTGGAAGCACGAATCCGTCTATATAATTTGCCATGATTTTCTTCTTAATTTATTAGGAATCTGTTTTTATAAACTAAGATATGGTTAAAATAGCACATAAAATCCTGATAGGGCAAGTTCTTCTATAGTTAATTGATGTTTACAAACTCAGTGTATAAAACTGACACAAGGATTTGGTAGTAATTGAAAATATGCCTCTTACTCATTGATTTTAACCCCCTTTATGATCAGCCACAAACCAACCACGATTTCAAAAACAATGGCTAATGCCCCCGGAAACATCCATGCTTCCATGGGATATAATTGTAAAATCAGGCTTTCCAACAGCATAAAGGAAAAGGCAATGATTCCAAATATGGATAACCACCTGGGTATATATTTAGATTGGTAAAACAGTTGAAAGAACAGTATGGAACCTACACTAATAAAAACCATCAGGGCAGCCATCAATGCATCCTTTGTTTCAAAAATCAACTGGATGTTTTTCTGCATGAAAGCAGGTTCAAAGTCACTGTTTACAAGATACAGGGTGATTATGCTACCGATCACAGTTAAAAATCCCATGATAGCCTCCCCAAATCTGCATAAAAGAGCAGCCATTGCTCTTCCGCGGCCCACCTGTTTTAATAACTCAAAAAGAGCAACAGACAGAAAAATAACTCCGGTATACATCAATATTTCGTAAACAATTCCTGCCCTGAAAAGCAATTGATTGGAGGCAATATTTTCAATGGATTTTACAACGTCATTTTCCACCATTAACCTGTATGGACCAAAGGCTATGGAAAGGACTGAAGTAATAATAATAATAAAGTAAGCCCAGCCGGCAAACCTGGCTGTTTTTTGAATGGATTCCATTTTTTTCATAGCAGATAGGATTTTTCTGGTGGATGGCTTTTTGAGCTTATTCTTCCTATTAAAACATGGCATTGATACACCTATAAAAATACCGTTTTTTCTTCCAAAATGGTTAGTATTGAGCAGGTTTGTTGCCACCTTTTTGATGAAAAAACACAATGGCTGCCATTGTCGATGGAAATTAAAACAAAAAAGCCCTCCGTCAGTAACGGAAGGCTAAACTTGTATGGATTTTCTTGGGTTATGCCCTTATTTAAGGAATGAATTTATGCAGCGCCTGATGAGCATTATCCTGAAATTCCGGATTGGCCATAACCGGATAGATTTTGAATTGATCAACTACCTGCCCTACCACTTTGGATTCCTCGCTGGCGTAAAATCCGCCACTTTGGTAGTTGTTGTTAGTAATGGCATCTACATATCTGGCAGCGCCTTTTCCAACCTTATGAACCATTCCGCGCAAAGGCAAAACTATGGGCATCATTATGTATTTAAACATGAATTTTACCATAGTAGGAGCATTGTCAGCAGCAGAGGTGCCGCTGGTTGATCCCGGACTCATCGAAACGAATTTTATGGAAGGGTGTTTACGGGCCATGGAGGACATCCATAATGTAGCGACATACTTCACATGTCCATAAGCTTGCATTGGATCTAATTTATCTCCAAAGTAAGTTCCGTCCAAAATGGAAGCCAATTCCTCCGTTGAGTTGGTTTTTAATGCTGGTCTCATCATCCCCATTTTCTTTATGCCCCTGGCCGCTTCTGAGCTTGCCAGCATCACCACATTTTTTATTCTTCCCTCTTTTATCAACTCATCCACCAATACAACATGCCCCAAAGTGTTTACTGAGGCTAATTCATTCATGCCCGAAGGGGTCATTTTTTCGGGGGTACGTCCCCCCATGCCCCCTGCATTCAGGATTACAGCATCGATCTCTCCATCCAGTTCTGATACGGCTTTTTTAACAGATTGTGCATCTGAAACATCCATGATCATAATTTCAAAGATTTGTTTTCCTGTGGATTCTTCCAGTTCCTTTTTGGCAATTTCTGCCTTCTGTGGATTCCTGCAGGCCAGAATAATTCGTTTGGTTTCAGCCTTCAAAGCTAATTGTCTGGCAGTTTCTTTTCCCAAGCCGGCATTGGCTCCGGTGATTAGTATTGATTCGTTCATTTTCATTGTTTTATTTGTACCGAATGGTCAAATATAATTATTTTGTACTGATTGGTACAAATAAAATGAGATTTTTTTTATTTTTGTACCATGCCAAGAGTAAAATTATTTGATGAACAGCGGGCATTAGGACAGGCCCTGCAGTTATTTTGGGAGAATGGTTTTGAAGCCACCTCTCTCAGTGATCTAACCAATGAACTGGGCATCGGTAAAGGTAGTTTTTACGACACCTTTGGGAGTAAAAGAATGCTCTTCGACAAATGTTTATCCATGTATCAATCTATTTCGATGGAGACTTTGGATAGTATTCTTTCAGAGAAAGAGGATCCTGTTGATGCCATTGGGAATTTATTGGATAAGCATACCCAGATGATGTTAATGGACTCCGGTGCCAAAGGATGTTTTATTGCCAATTCGACTTCGGAACTTGCAGATGATGGTCAGGTTCGGGAATTTCTAATAAAGCACAATCAATTAATGAGGGACAAAATTAAAGCCCTGTTCATCGATAGCCCTTATGCCGAAAACGCTGATGTAATCGCGGACCTGGTACTGACCCACATTACAGGAATCAGTGTTATGTCTAAATTCGTAAGAAACCCCGACAGGTTTCAATCGAGTAATGAAATCTTTATGAAGATATTTGCGGTTTAATTTTGTTCGGATTTGGTTTTAATCCTGGATTTTTGTCAGCCATCTGATGCAGCTTAAAAATAACTCGGCATTATCGCATTCCGGGTCATGAATGGTCACTGGAATCTTTTCACCATCAAGCAGGAGGTCCAGACTTCGGAACATCCCCTGATCCGTGGCGACAATGACTCTTCCAGCCCCATAATCAAAACCGATCATACCTGCATAGAAATCCGAAGATTCTTCAATGTCCAGTCCCGTAGAAGATCGGGTATAATTGGTGGTATTATTCGGGAGGGGCAGGATGGCATCTTCCGGATTCCTGAATACAGCAGCTCCGCAAAGGAACTTTACTGTGTCCGGGATCAATTCAGGTGGTGAGCTTTTGAAAACAGAATGGTCCAGGTTGATCATTTTGTTATTTGAGGTCATGATGAATTGACTACAAATTCCACAATTATGCCCCGGGGATTTTGGGTGATTGGCATATCCATCCCTGAATTTGACATTAAACGCTTCAAGTAATGGCAAAGCACCGCTTCCACCCGGGTGATGACTTAAGAACATCAGCAAACTGCCTCCATGGTAAACGTTTTTTACAATGGCCTCTACCTCATCATTATGGAGTGGTGACTTATAAAAAATTTCTTTTTTATCGCCATTGTCCAGGTATATTTTATCGTTGGGGATCCCGTGTATGATTAGTAAATCAGGATCATTTCCCGCCAGGTTGCTCGAATCAAGTTGGTCTTTTGTAAAGGTCACCTCAAAACCATCGACCTCCATTATCCTAAGCATTTCCCGGGCGGTCTCTTTCCCATAAGGTTTAGAATAAATGGTATTATGTCCCTGGTCGATAAGCACTTTTTTGGAATGGGGTTCGGCCGGGGTAAATTGGAAATTGAAAAGGGTGTCGAATTCGGCCTCAACGGTTGCTTCTTTTTCCTGGGCAAAAGAACTATGTGCAATGAGTATCAGGATTAGGAGCGAAGTCAAAGTTTTCATAAAAATATATTTATTGATAAATTTTATCTGGACAATAACCAGATGATTCTGTCATATGATATAGCATAGTGAACAATGACTATTATTCCCATCCACAAGCTTAGCTTTTCATAACCTAAGTCCTTTAAGGTCCAGACAGCAAAGGAGAAAAATGCCAATTCAATGAGTAACCTGACTATGCCTGGAATTGGTACCGGAGCTTGTCCTGACCTGCTCGGGTCATCCACCACAGCAAATGTTCCCCAAATGGCCATAGCAATAACCGGAATTATAATAACGAAAATAAAGCGTGTCCAATTATCACTAAGTTTCCATCCCCACATCCCCATAGCTATCAAAGCACTTAATTCCAATAAAAACCGAACGGCTAAATTGATTGGATTTGATCCCATGATAATAGATTTTAAATGTGCACTTCAAATGAACGGTAAAAAAAATGGTAATTGTCATTCCTGATTATCCAATGGAATAATACAAAGATGTGAGCATGACGGTTAGATTAATTGACCTATTGCGTAAATTATTTGATCAATTGCGCGGGAATGTGGTTGAAAATGAATTATGGCCTTTTTTTAATCACAGTTGGAGTGGGGCCTGTTCATTTTTTGAAATAGCTTCAAAATGGCATTGGTTCAACCTTTATCATATATCATGTTTTGATTTTATTCTCTTATGGATTGGCAGAGGAACGAAATAAGTATGATCGTTTTATCGCGTGTTATCTTCCGTTACTTATTTTCTTCAATTTGAAATTGTGTAAATCCATTTTATGATCTTCAAAACTAAAATTTAAATGTTCGTCGTCGTTATTATCTATGAAAAAGTAAAACCCATATTGATCTTTTCGTATTAGACCCATTTCTTCAGATTCCAATAAGAAATGATATGTTCCTGCATGGTCAAAATTTTGAGCTTCTATCTTTATTGAGTCAATAGAAATATATACCTCTGTTTTAAAATTGATGTTTATAGTGTCTTTTTTAAATTGGACATTACCTGTGTATGATCCGATTAATTCAGTTTGTATCTTCCTTCCTTTATTTAAGCTTCTATGTTCTTTATAAAAATAATAGGGAGGAACAGGGAAAGCAGTGCTCTTTAGGTATAAAAGTCCAAAAACTGTGATCATCACAACTAAATAGTGGAGTTTTAAAGAAAAAAGCTCTTTTAAAAGAAATATTCTCAATGCGAGAGCAATAGCATCATAAATAAGAATAATGGGATCTGGACTCGCCGTAAAACCAACTGCATAGCCACCCTTAAATAATATGAACCTGCTCACATAAAAGATGAATTCACCAATTAAAAGAATTTTTATTAATCGTGAGTTTGAAGTCTTATTGGAAATAAATAAAGTAATAATAGATATAAGCGTTAGTATGCTTAACGGAGTAAGGAAAAACAGATTTGGATAAAAAACACAACCCCAAGAATCTGTAAAATCAAAACCAGTTATAAAACCTATTATAGTAACTATCAATAGATTTTTAATCGACACTATATTTTTTAGATTCAATTTCAGGCTCTTGTTTTTTTAATGGGGGATAACGGTGAAGCTATCTAGCGTTCCTGGTGTTGCACCTGCGGGAGAGTATGATTGTCATTCCGCTTTGTTGTACACTTTTTTTAATGTTTTAAAAAAGGTACCCATATCCAAAGATCCTTATTAAGTTGTAATTTTTATATATGTCATTAATGGAATCCATGGACAGTAATTTCCCCGTAGTTGACTTATATTGCTTATAAGACCCCATATTCCCACAGGTAATTACATCATAATTTGCTTGCTGAATTTTATAAATTTTCTTCCAGGTATTTGTGCTAAGTTTGTAGTCCTCTTTGTAAATAAAATTAAGAGATTTAATCTTTTTACCATTCCTTTTATAGTTAATTTTCACATTCTCTACTTCTCCCACCATATGTAGATAAATCAGAGCATCTGCTGCATACAATTTCGTTTGCACATTTGGGTGGTCTAATAGCCGTAAGATTAAATTTCTGTGGCCATATTTTATTAGATCTAAAATAGCTCTTCTTTTTTCTGGTGGAGCTCCAGTTGCTGAGTATTCACAAATCCAGCCGTATTCGTCACGTGTATTAAATCCAATAAGTTTATAATAAGCCAGAATTACCCTATTGGGAAAATTTTCAAGTTGTTTCTTATCCAACCCCCAGCCAGATTCGTTTATTTGGCTTGCTTCTTCGACATATTTTAACCAAAGCTCTTTATTGAAAAAAGAAGTTCTAAATTTTGAATCAATATGAGATTCAAACTCCAAAACCTGGCCTTTGAATTCTGTTAAACTAAAGGCTGCTGTATATCCTTGTTTAACATAACGGTATG
>QQUB01000835.1 GCA_008501835.1 Bacteroidota bacterium | reverse complement strand
CCATTCCTCAGAACGGCTTTGAGGAATCCCTTGAACTCACTGTCGGAAAAATGAAACTCATTAACGCCTATTGCGGAGGTGGCCATACTCATGACAACATTGTATGTTATGTTCCGGATGACGAGGTATTATTCGGAGGATGTCTGATCAAAGCAGTTGGAGCCGGCAAAGGGTTTCTGGGAGATGCGGATGTGGAAAACTGGTCCAAAACCGTTTCCAAAGTAAAAGAGCAATTCGGTGAGGCTAAAATCGTCATCCCCGGACATGGAAAGTGCGGAGGCACAGAATTGCTCGATTATACCATAGAGAAATTTGCCGGAGGAAAGGCTAATTGATGCTCCACCAATTGGAGGTTGTTAAGTCCCATCGGGACGTCCTATGGGTAATCCCCAGCCTGCTAGAAAAAAAAGTGCCATAGGTACGACATATGTAAAAGCCCTAATTGAAAAAATTGAACCAAACATATACCATATCACTCACGCTGCTATTTTTAGCCTTTTCGTTGACTCCTTCAATGGCCAATGAAACAAAAGATTATGTCCATTACCACCAACAGGTTTTAAAAGCAGAACAGCTCATTACAAAAGAAAAATTCGATTCAGCCTTGAAGGTTTATGACGGACTGATGCAAGATTATGATTTCGTTTTTCTGAAAGAATATCAGGTTGCTGCCCAGCTTGCCCTTTATTTGGGGGATACCCAAAAAGCTATAAATCTGATCAAAAAAGGAATCCTCCGCGGCTGGGAATGGAAGTCAATCCGGAAAAATGATTTTTTCACTCCTTTGCGTGGAGAGGAGGATTGGAAAAAACTTAAGAAAAACTACAGGCAATTGCATCAACAATATTTGTCGAGCCTGAATAATCCTTTACGGAAAAGAGTAAAAAAGTTGTTTTCCAAAGATCAGTGGAAGGCCTTTGGTGCCTTGTTTACCTTTAGCTCCAAAGCACAGGACAGATATGCTGAGAAAAAGTTTGCCCCACATAGTGAAAGACAGTTGTCGGAATTGAGAGTCATCCTCCGGAAATATGGTTACCCCGGAGAACAATTGACCGGCAATAATTATTGGGCCTCAACGATCTTAAGTCATCACAATTCTATATCCCTGGAATACGGGCAAAAAGACACCCTTTATCAAACCATAAAACCAGAACTGGAAGAGGCGCTCAAAAGAGGGCAGATCTCACCTTTTGAAATGGCGCTGATTGATGAGTGGTATCGTACAGTTCAACAACATAAAACGACTTATGGAATCCTGAATCCACCATCGAGAAACGAATTAACGGCAACGAATGATCTCAGGGCGAAAGTATACATGCGAAGTATAGAAACCAGGAATAAGCTTATTGAAATTCAGGAAAGAACCGGCATGTCCTTTTACCTGGAAGGCGGCCCTTGGGTTGATGGGGAAATTGATGTAGTTAATTGATTTAATTAGGTCTCGGAAAATAGTTATTTTTAGTTGACAAAATGAACTTCAGGACTTTGAATTAATTAAACCAGAGATGAAAATTTTCAGAAGGCTAAGGCAAAAGCTGGTTTTAAAAAGAGATATTCGAAAATATCTGTTATATGCTGCTGGTGAAATTGCTCTTATTGTCATTGGAATTCTGATCGCCCTTTCCTTGAATAACTGGCAGGAATCCAATGTCAAAAAGAAACAGGAAAAGAATCTGTATAGCGATATCGTTGAGGAATTAAAGATCGATCTCAGGGAAGTCAGGGGTAATGGGGTTTATAACCAAAATCACCTGACCCGGTACGAAAAAGCTGTTGGAATAGTACTAAATGATGAAGACTGGAAACTAGTTGATACCTTAGCGGTCATTGCCTTTGAACTGACCAAATTTTCAGATTTCAAAAATGAAGGATCGGCATACCAGAAGTTAACAGTAAGTGGGAAAATTGATCTTATATCCGATAATGACATCCTGAATTCCCTACAAAATCTGGCCATTTTATACAATTATATCAACAGGCTTGAAAGAAATCAGGAGGAATTCGTTTATACGCTCGTTCCAAGATTAACTGAATATATCAGGATTAACCCATTAAAGGTGATGCAGCCTGAAAAATTATATGACTATACATTCCATAATGATATTGAAATAATCATCATGTTGTGTAAAGAAAAGCAAGGATTGTATGAACAGGCAGAAGCAGATTTGAATGCCCTGATAGAAAAATTAAGTGAATAGAAATTCTGAAACGAATAAACGGATGAATTTCGGAATCAAAGCATTAAGAAAAGAATTGCACCGGTACCCGGAATTGTCCGGCTCCGAAACTCAGACCGCACGGCGGATTAAAGCCTTTATAGAATTACATCATCCTACTAAAATAATCGATCAGCTGGGAGGTAATGGTATTGCTGCCATTTATGAATTCTCCGATTCAGGGCCTTCCATCGCCATAAGGTGTGAACTGGATGCTCTTCCCATTGAAGAAGAAAATGAATTTGAATACAAATCCACTATTTCAGGGGTTTCCCACAAATGTGGTCACGATGGACATATGGCGATCGTAGCCGGATTGATCTTTTGGATAAAAGAGCAATCATTCAAATCCGGCAGGATCATTCTACTTTTTCAACCGGCAGAAGAAACCGGCCAGGGAGCTTACGCTGTATTGCAGGATGATAGGTTTGGAGCCCTGGACATCGATTATATGTTTGCTCTCCACAACATTCCGGGAGAACCACTTCACAGCATAATCACCATGGATCAGGGATTCTCTGCCGAGGTCCAGAGTTTCGCCATCGAGGTAAAAGGCCGGGAGTCACATGCGTCCGAACCTGAAGTTGGCATCAATCCGGCCGGAGTAATATCGGAAATGATTGCTGCTCTCGACAAATTGAACAATCACGATCCTGAAAATGAACATTTTGCCATCCTCACGCCTGTTTATATGAATATGGGACAAAAATCCTATGGAATATCTCCGGCAAAGGGTGAATTACACTATACCATAAGGACCTGGAGTCCTGAAAAAATGATACATTTAAAATCTGAAATAGAGGCTTTTTTTAATGCTGTTTGCATACGGGAAGAGTTGACTTTTAAGGTTAGATGGTTTGAACATTTTCCGGCCAGCAGGAATGATGCTGAATGTGTACAATTGGTTAATAAAGCTGCATCTGAGCAAGGGTTTAACATTATTGAAAGACCTTATCCGTTCAAGTTTGGCGAGGATTTTGGGTGGTTCTCCCAAAAATACCAGTCGGCCATGTTTGGGTTAGGGGCAGGACTTGAAACACCAGCCTTACACGAACCGGATTATGATTTTCCGGAAGCGATTATTGAAACCGGGATCAACATGTTCAGTAAGATTATTTCCCTGGTTTTTGAAAAACATATCAATCCTGGTGAATAAAAAAGAAATGATCTTTATTCTGATTTAAACAGCACCCTGACAAAACCGGATAATGTTTAATTAACGTATAGTTGCATAGAATTCAAACAATTAAATCCAATGTCATTTACCTATAAGATCTATGTGCCTATGTGTTTCAAATAATAAAATATCATGATACTGGATTTAACCTTTGTACGAGCACAATTTCCCGCTTTTTCCGAAACCACCCTTGATGGATGGGCCTTTTTTGAAAATGCCGGTGGTTCTTATCCCTGCAAACAATTCATTGACCGGTTGACGGGTTTTTATATGAAAAACAAGGTTCAGCCATATTATCCTTATCCGGCCGCCATGGTGGCCGGAGGATTGATGGATGATGCTTATAAGCGAATGGCTGAATACCTGAATGTCGATAGTTCTGAAATTCACTTTGGGCCTTCGACTACCCAAAATATATATGTTCTGGCCAACGCTATGCGCCCCATGTGGCAGGAGGGTGACGAGATAATCGTTTCCAATCAGGATCACGAAGCAAATTCCGGTGCCTGGAGAAGGCTGACTGACCGGGGTATGAAAATTGTAGAGTGGCATGTGCATCCGGAAACGGGAGTTTTGAGTTTAGAGGATTTGAAAGGGTTGCTCACCGAACGGACTAAAATGGTTGCCTATCCCCATTGTTCCAATGTGATAGGTCATATCAATCCTGTAAAAGAAATTACCCGGTTAGCTCATGAATTTGGGGCTTTGTCGGTAGTAGATGGTGTTGGATATGCGCCTCATGGTTTCCCAGACTTAAAGGACCTTGATGCAGATATTTATATGTTCTCTACGTATAAAACTTTTGGTCCTCACCTTGGACTCATGTATGTGAAACAGGCATTGATTGAAAAGATGCAGAATCAGTCACATTTTTTCAAGGATGGTATAACCAGGAATATGATCACTCCAGCCGGACCAGATCATGCCCAAATAGCTTCAATCAATGGCATATTGGATTATTTTGATGCACTTTATGAACATCATTTTAATGGAAAGGCTGATCCGGCCAAAAGAAACATTGCATTGACCAGTTTGTTCAGACAACACGAAACGGCATTGCTGGATAGATTACTGACATTTTTAAGATCCCGGGATGATGTGAAAATTGTAGGGCCTGACAGCATCGAAGATAGGTTGCCCATCGTTTCCATAATTCCATTGAACAAAGACCTTGAAGAGGTTTACGCCACTTTGACCGAACAAAAACTGATGTTAGGCAAGGGGCATTTCTATGCGGTCAGACCGCTCAGGGATATGAATATTCCTGAACAACCTGGCGTATTGAGGTTTTCTTTTGTTCACTACACCAGTATGGAGGAGGTTGATCAGTTGATGGAGGGTTTAAAAAGGGCTTTGGGGAATTAATAACAACTTCCTACCGAAAGCTTTTAAGTAATCGAAATAACAATGTGATTTTGAAAATTTTCAAGATTGAAATAGTCCTGCCTGTTTTCTGATTGATTTTTTCTTAACTTTATACGCAACAGATATTTCTGTTTCCCGTAGAATATAGCAAAATCGAAGGTCTATTTTGGCAATCCTCCCAATGTCAGTTTCATCAATCTCTGTTGAAACCCAAAAGAGATTTATTACTACAATCCATTTCAAATTAACCAGTCATGAGAAAGCATTTTTTCAACAATTCCTTGTTTATCCTGTTGGTAGGCCTTATAGTTCCGGGCCAGTTCTTGCTCCAGTCCTGTCAGTCTTCCGGAGAAGGGGAATCATCTATATCCAAAAAAGCTAAGGAAAGCCAATTTCAACTCTTTTCGTTAATTGAAAGTACGGAAAGTGGTATAACCTTTAATAATGAGCTGGAGGAATCGGATGCAGTTAACACTTTCGCCTACCTGAACGCCTTTAACGGAGGAGGAGTAGCAGTAGGGGATATCAATAATGATGATTTACCGGATATTTACTTTACCGGAAACCTTGCGAAAAACCAATTATACCTGAATAAGGGAAATTTGCAATTTGAGGATATCTCCAAAAATGCAGGTGTGGAAGGACGGAATGACTGGACTTCGGGAGTGACCATGGCAGATGTAAACAACGATGGTTTTTTAGATATTTATGTATGCCGGGCCTATCATCCGGACCCGGAATATTCAAGAAACCTGCTCTACATAAACAATGGTGATTTGACCTTCACCGAACAAGCCAAAGCCTATGGAGTGGCTGATGAAAGTTGGTCTACCCAAGCCACTTTTTTCGATTACGATCTGGACGGTGACCTGGACCTTTATGTGGCCAATCACCTCAAAGTAAACAACCTTGATCACGATTACAGCTATAAGAATTTCACCAATCCTGTTCATGAACTAAGTGATCATTTATTTAAAAATAACGGAGATAATACCTTTACTGATGTTACTGTCGAAGCGGGGATTCTCAATTATGGCGTGAGTCTCGGAATTGTTTCCGGAGACGTAAATGATGATGGATACCCCGATATTTTTATTGCCAACGATCAACAGGAACCGGATTTTCTATATCTCAATAATGGAGATGGTACCTTCAAAAATGCCATCCTCGAAGCATTCAGACATACGTCCTTTTTCAGTATGGGAGTAGACTGCTCCGATTTTAATAATGACGGGCAATTGGATTTTATGGTGAATGATATGATGGCTGAGGATAATTACAGGCAAAAAACCCAGATGGCCAGTATGGATGTGGAGGGTTTTTGGGAGTTGGTAAAGGATGGATACCATTACCAGACGATGAGAAATGTTTTACAGCTTAACAACGGTAATGGTACCTTCAGTGAGATCGGCCAAATGGCTGGAGTATCGCAAACGGATTGGAGTTGGTCTGCTTTATTTGCAGATTTCGATAACGATGGGTTGAAGGATATTTTTGTTTCCAATGGCGTAAAAAGGGACCTATTGGATAAAGATTTTATAAAGAAGCTGGACAAAAAACTTGTTGATGGTTATTATGAAGGAAATATAGATGATTTGGTAGCCATCATGCCGTCCACACCCATTGCGAATAAATTATTTAGAAATGAGGGCGACCTGACTTTTTCAGACAGATCTGAGGAGTTTGGCATAGCGGTTCCCGGTTTTTCTAATGGAGCCGCCTATTCGGATCTGGATTTGGATGGTGACCTGGATCTCGTTATCAATAATATTAATTCCAACGCCAGTTTATTTAAAAATACAGTTAATGACAAGGCCGGTAAGAATTATTTACAGGTGAGGCTGAAAGGAAAGGAAAACAACCTGTTCGGTCTTGGTGCTAAGGTTACGGTCACTTCAGGAGATCTCGTTCAATTCCAGGAGCTTACTTTGACCCGCGGGTTTAAATCATCGGTTGATAGAAATTTACATTTTGGGTTGGGAGATCAAATCCAGGTGGATAAGGTCGTAGTAGAATGGCCAGGTGGAGGCCAGAGTATAATGAATGATGTGGCTGTGAATCAGGTTTTGGAAATTGAGGAAGTTGATGTGAAAACAGGAATGCCTGATCCCTGGTCAAAGCAATATGATTTCCTTTTTACGGACATTTCGGATGATATTGAGGTCGGGTTTTCTCACGAGGAAAATGACTATGATGATTATTATTATGAAACTTTGTTGCCTCACAAAACCTCTCAGTTTGGACCCAAAGTTGCAGTAGGAGATGTTAATGGCGACGGCCTTGAGGATTTTTATATCGGTGGGGCTGCGGGACAGGCCGGTGCTTTGTTTGTGCAAAATGGAAGCAATGGTTTTCAGGAGTCACCCGGACCCTGGTCCGAAGACAAGGATTCGGAAGACCTGGGTGCAGTGTTTTTCGATGCTGATAATGATAATGATTTGGATTTATATGTGGCAAGCGGAGGAAACGAATTTAGAGATGGAGCTTCACCGCAACTGCAGGACAGGCTTTACCTAAACAATGACGGGAATTTTATTCGCTCATCGGATGCTTTGCCTGAAATGCTGACCAGCTCAGGTTGTGTCTCTGCAGCAGATTACGATAAGGATGGAGATATGGACTTGTTTATTGGTGGACGATTAACCCCGGGAAAATATCCGTTTGCTCCCAGAAGTTACCTTTTGCAGAACAATAACGGCAAGTTCCAGGACGTCACAACTCAGGTTTGTCAGGAACTCGAGAGTCCCGGGCTGGTAACCTCAGCAATCTGGACAGATTTTGATCAGGATAATGACCTGGATTTGATTTTAGCAGGGGAATGGATGCCGATTAGTTTTTTCGAAAATAATGATGGAAAGTTGATTGACCAGACCGCAGCATATGGCCTCGAAAACAGTACCGGTTGGTGGAATAAGATCATTGCAGAAGATTTTGATGGCGATGGTGATATCGATTTTGTGGCTGGAAATCTTGGGTTGAATTATAAATACAAAGCTTCGCAAGAAGAACCTCTGCATGTTTATTGCTCTGATTTTGACAATACCGGGACCTTTGACATCGTATTGGGATACCATGAGCAGGGAACGATATTTCCGGTAAGGGGTCGCCAATGTTCTTCGGAGCAGATGCCTTATATTCAGGAAAAATTCCCGACCTATAAAGATTTTGCCGAAGCCAGCATTGATGAAATCTACGGGAAAAGAGATCTGAAGAAT
>QQUB01000487.1 GCA_008501835.1 Bacteroidota bacterium | reverse complement strand
CCAGCTTGAGAATGACAAGCAATGCCAATGGCCCTCCAAGTACAATTCCTAAGGTAGCCGTCAGGAACATAATAAGCGCCTTGGGGCCAAGATTAATAATTCCTTTGAAATCAATACTGATACAAAGTAAAATAAGACTCGCAGGAAGAAGATATCTGGAGGCTACGAAATACAGGTTAGAGTAATCTCCCGAGATCAATCCTCCTGAATTCAGGAAGGAAGGCAGGAAGTAACAAAGTAATAACGAAGGTACATATCTGTAAAAGCCTTTGAATCGGGGTTGGCTCTCGGTCCAAAAAACAATGGCCAATAAAATCAGCAGAATACCCAATACAACAGCATCATTTTTAAATAAAGGTGTCCTGTCGATCGTTTTAAGCTCCAGCTCATTTTGGGTTCCCTTTTTGAACTCAACCACATTGCCGGTTTCGTCGTACAAAGTGATCTTAATTTCAGGTTCTCCGGCAGTAAGTCCTTTTATATAAATGGGGGCAACCGGGCTTAAGCGAAATATTTCTCCACCAACATTCACCTCCATTGACCGTGCTCCTGCAGGAACAAGACTCAATGGCATTTCTATAATAAAATCAGGTGTTTTGTCCAGAAAATATTTTCCTGGTTTGGCCAGTAAGGAAAGCCTTTGTACCCGGTCAGCCGTAGCATCAATAATTTCAGGAGTAGCAATTTCGGCGGATATAGGGGCCGTTTCTTCTTTTGCTGTTCCTATATTGACTACGAATAAAAAACCAATAAAAAAAAAGAAAGATTTAAGGGCGTTCATATTCATGTTTAAGTTCTTTGGGCCTAAAGATAATAATTTTAATTAATGGCCAATATTCATGAACAATTCTGCAAAAAAGCATGTTTTTTCTGCTCGGTTTTTAAGATTTAACAAAAAAAAATGTCACGTTTCCTGATCTCGTGGCTTTATATAATAGGGGGAGAGACTGACATAGACCTCCGAGGTTTTGAAAACCTCGGAGGTCTTCCCTATTTTTGACCCAAAATATTAACTCATGCAACTAAGTGAAGAGGATAAGTTTTTCCTGAGGGAAGCTATTAAGCTTGCCCGTGAGGGTATGCACTCCGACCTGGGAGGACCATTCGGAGCCGTGGTCGTGCGGGATGGTAAAATTATTGGAAAAGGCAGTAATCAGGTAGCCTCTACCAATGACCCTACTGCCCACGCTGAAATTACAGCTATACGGGATGCCTGTAAAAATATTGGCGCTTTCCAACTGGAAGATTGCACTATTTATACTTCCTGTGAACCTTGTCCCATGTGTCTTGGGGCTATTTTCTGGTCCCGTCCTGTCCGTGTAGTTTATGCAGCTACACAAATGGACGCAGAAACCATAGCTGGTTTTGATGATCATTTCATTTACGAACAGATCGATATTCCTGCAGAAGAACGTAAGATTCCTGCCGTTCAGGGTTTAAGAGAAGAAGGGCAGGAGGTTTTCAGGGAATGGCAGGAAAAAGATGATAAAATTGTCTATTAAGAGCATATGAATATGTCTATAAAATCAAGAATAAAAATAATTCTGTCAGCATTGATCATTACCATCGGGCTGGACCAGTACACCAAATATCTGGCTACTGAGCATTTGATGGAACGCCTGGGAGGGTACTCCTGGTTCAACGGTTTCTTTCGATTGATCTATGCAGAAAATGAAGGCGCCTTTTTAAGTATGGGGTCTGAATCTACCGGATGGTTGAAATATCTGGGGCTCTATATTTTCCCGGTAATTTTATTATTGGGGTTATTTTGGTATCTGCTTAAGAATCAAAGTCTGACAAAATCCCAGATCCTTGCCCTGAGTCTGGTATTAGGAGGAGGGATCAGTAACATTTTCGACCGCCTGTTATACGGTAAGGTCGTGGATTTTATGATCATGGGATTTGAGAAGCTGAAAACCGGTGTTTTTAATATCGCAGATGTAGCCATTATGAGCGGCTTATTCCTGCTCATTTTCAGTCGGAAACCACAGGAGCCGGCTCCGGAAGCAGAACAATCAATAGAGGCAAAAACAGAGACTGCAGGAGACTTAGGAAAGGAAAACTCCTGATTTTAATTTGCAATTTTTGAGTATTTAAGGTTACCTTGAAGCCATAAAACCAGCCTTGCTGGGATGTGGTACATTTGTTTTATATTTGCGTACCCCAGAGCAAATTACTATGTGAAGGAACACTATAAAACTTACGGGTTTCATTATGCAACAACTTACACCATATACCATATTAGGAATCATTTCCGCCTATTTCATCCTGTTGATTTTCATTTCATGGTATACTTCCAGAAAAGCCGGAAACGAAAGCTTTTTCCTGGCAGACAGGAATTCCAACTGGGTTTTTGTGGCTATTGGAATGGTGGGAGCATCCCTTTCAGGAGTAACTTTTATTTCTATTCCCGGAGCTGTAGGAGCAGGTGGCCTCAATCAGTCTTTTTCCTACATGCAAATGGTGATGGGGTATGTCCTGGGATATATTTTCATCATAGCCATATTACTTCCTCTATACTACAGACTCGGACTTACTTCCATCTATGAATACCTGAAGGAACGTCTGGGATTCTTCTCCTATAAGATGGGGGCAGCTTTTTTCCTGCTTTCCCGAATCGTAGGAGCCTCCTTTAGATTATATCTGGTGGCCATGGTATTGCAGGCCTTTGTGATGAACGCCTTCGGGGTACCTTTTGCCGTAACGGTCGCTATTACGATCGGACTCATCTGGGTATATACTTTCCGGGGGGGGATTAAAACCATTATTTGGACAGATACGATCCAGACGATCAGTATGTTGTTGGCGGTAATCATTACGATCATCACCATTGCCCGCTTCTTCGAAACCGATTTTTCAGGACTAATGGCTATGGTGGAACAAAGCGAATATTCAAAAATGTTCTTCTTTGACGGTGGCTGGAGTGATCCGAATAATTTCTTTAAGCAGTTTTTTGGTGGGGCTTTGATCGCCATAGTGATGACGGGAATGGATCAGGATATGATGCAGAAAAACCTGAGTTGTCCAAATATCCACGACGCCCAAAAAAATATGGGATTATTTATCATCGTGTTGATCATCGCGAATTTCCTTTTCCTTACTCTGGGAGCCTTGTTATATATTTATGCAACAAGTGTTGGCATTGAAGCTCCTAAGTCGGACCAGTTATATCCGATCATTGCCCTGCAAAGTAATTTGTCGCCTGTCGTGGGGATTTTCTTTGTGCTGGGATTGATCGCAGCTGCATACTCGAGCGCAGATTCAGCCCTGACCTCTTTAACCACATCTTTTTGCATTGATTTTCTCAATTTCAAAAGTTCGGACAAAACAGAAGAAGAGAAAAAAAGAACCCGGATTATTGTTCATATTGCCTTCTCTCTATTGCTATTGATGGTGATCATAATTTTTAATGCCTTGAGCAATGATGCGGTTATCAATGAATTATTCAAGGCCGCAGGATTTACCTATGGCCCAATTCTTGGATTGTTCGTCTTTAGTTTATTTACGAAACTGAAGGTTCGGGAAGTGTGGGATATTTCGGGAACACGCCTGGGCAGTAAATTGCCAAAATGGCTTCAGAAGATCAACCTGGTGATCATTATTTGCCTGCTGGCTCCGGTGATATCATTTTGGATTAATGCCAATTCAGAGGCATTGTTCTATGGTTTCCAGCTCGGGTTTTTGATCATCGCTCTGAATGGACTGCTCACTTTCCTGGGCTTATGGGCCATTTCATATCGTACTTATGAAGTAGAGGAAGAAGCATATCCGTCCGAATAACACTCCTTGGGGAATGTTATTCAGGACTTTCAATGCTAAAGGTAAAATTCCAAAAATCTTTTTTAAGATAGTTTTTTACTCGTATCGCAGGGATTCGATAGGATCAAGGCGCGAAGCTTTGAGTGCCGGATATAACCCGGAAATCAATCCTACAACTGTACAAGTGATAATGGCAATGGTGATCCATAGCCATGGTACGATGAATTCACCACCCATCAAATAGGAAACTACGTTTCCGATGATTATTCCAAGAATTATTCCCGCAGCACCACCCAATTGGGAAATGATCACGGCTTCGGAAAGGAATTGGGTGACGATGGTTCTTCTGGTAGCTCCAATAGCTTTACTCACACCGATTTCCCGGGTTCTCTCGGTTACAGTTACCAGCATGATATTCATCAATCCAATGGCAGCACCCAGTAAGGTGATTAATCCGATACCGATAGCGGCCCAGCGGAAATAGGTGGTATTTTCTTTGATGATGTTAATAAGCTCATCACTCTTTTCGATCTCAAAGTCATTGACCTCGGCAGCTTTCAAACCACGTACTTTTCTGAAAATCATAGTAGCATTACCGATGGCTTTGTCAATTTGAGTGGGATCATTCACAGCCACCAGAACATCGTAATTCGTATTAGCTGTCCCGTAATAACGTTTACCCGTTTGCAATGGGATCATGATCCTTCGATCCTGACTTTCGTTCATGCTGGAACCCCGTGGCTTACAGGCGCCGATTACTTTAAGTTTTATATTTCCTGCACTGATGATCTGGTTGATGGCTTTTTCAGGCTTCCCGTCAAAAAGTTGCTTTACCAATTCATGACCGATAATGGCTTTGTATCCCCCATTCTGTGCCTCATTGACTGTGAAATTTCTTCCGGAAGCTAATTCAAACCCTTTGGCTTCGAGGTAATTTTGTCCAACAGCAAAAATCAGGAAATTGGGGTTGGTCTTTTCATCTTTATGTTTGATCGCAGCCTGGGAAGTACACCACATGGATACCGAGGTGTTGGCAGGGAATCTATATCTCTCTTCAAAATCAACTGCCTGCCTGTAAGTGATTGGCCCGCCTTTGAGCGTCCTTCGTCCACCATTGTGTCCTTGCGAACCTCTTGTGGTCGGATCGATGGTAAAGGTATTCGCACCAAGTGAAGAAAGGTTACTGCTCAGGGAATAGATCGCACTATCGATTGCCGTCAGGATGCCCACAAGGGCCATGATCCCAAATGCAATGATCAGAAGGGTCAAAATTGCCCTGGTGATATTTGAGCGGACAGAACGCCAAGCCAGTTTAATATTTTCCTGTAGATCCATGAGCCGGTTTTTAATTCGTTTCCTGGTGAAAGATTCTTCAAGAGTATGTCTAAAAATTTAATTGTATAATTTTGATAGTAGTTCAATTTTTGCCTCAAAAATATTTTTGCGGGTAAATTACTTATTTCCAATAAATTAAAATTCAAACATATTCTTAGCAGTTTGCAAAGTAGCAATAATTATTTTTCTTGCTTTCTTTGTTCGATAAAAGGCAGGTATTTATGTACAAAATTAAAGCAAGCCCGGGAAGAACAGTTATCATTCACGAAAAGCCTTATCTGTATTTTAGCGGTACAGCATATTTGGGAATTCCGCAAGACCCGGATTTCAGGCAATTGGTCGTCGAAGGTTTTGAACGTTATGGCACCAATTTCGGAGGGTCCCGACTGGCCAATGTTCGCTTTGATATTTTTGATAAAACAGAAAGGGTCTTGCTGACTTTAACCGGGGCTCCGGCGGCAATTTCGGCTTCTTCCGGAACAGCAGCAGGGCAATTGCTGGCGCATTATTTTTTTGATAAGGCAGTTATGCTGGCCACCCCGGATGCACACCCTTCCATGATGCCTCCAGGACATACAGCAAGAAAATTGAGTCACAACTGGACGAACGAATTACCCCAAATCCTCGAAAGCATTCACGAGCCTGTAGTTTTATTTTGTAATGCGGTAAATGTGCTCAATGTCCGAAAAACCGATTTTTCCTGGATGGATAAAATCCCGAAGGACAAATCGTTTACACTTGTTGTGGACGATTCGCACTTCCTGGGCATTGGAGGAAAGAATGGAGGTGGTACCTATTCTGTTTTGAAAACACCTGCTCATGTAGAACTGGTTGTCGTAAGTTCTCTGGGTAAAGCCTTTGGAGTGCCTGCAGGCATTATTCTGGGTACCGAAGCCCTTATTGAAGGATTGTGGCGAACACCATTGTTCGGTGGAGGGTCTCCCACCGTTTTGGCCTATCTGCATGCCTTTGTCAAAGGGCAGTTTATTTATGAAAAAAACAGGTTGCAACTCCAAAAAAATATCGCTCAATTCCGCAATGGAATTCAGGAAAGGCCAGAATTGCAAACTTTCGAGGGCTATCCGGTATTCAGTGTGAAAGATGAAAATCTTGCCGACAGACTTTTTAAAAAAGATATCCTCTTGTCATCATTTCCATATCCATCACCAACCTCACCCAGGATCACCAGAATTGTGATCAACAGCCTGCATGAGGAAGGCGATATTGAAACCCTTTTAAGTCATTTATAATACTATCTGATCAAAGCTACATCCCCTTTGTACAGAATTACCTCACCGTCAACAAATTCGATTTCAGCATACCAAACATAAACGGCATTGTTGCATGGCCGGCCCCGGTACCATCCGCTCCAGCCATACGCCGGGTTGTTTGCCTGGAAATCGTAACTCTGGAAAACGGGCTCTCCCCACCGATTGAAGACCTGGAAAGATTTGACCCTGACCACATCCTTCCCGGCAAAGATCATGAAAACATCATTATTGCCATCCAGATTGGGTGAGAATACATTCGGGACGAAAACATCCCTGTCCTTGCGGACATAGATCGTTACCAGATCGGAAACTGTACATCCATTAATATCTGTCAATGTTGCTCCGTAAGTGTTTGTCAGTTGAGGAGAAACTTCCACTACGAAACAAGTATCACAAGTAATGGTCGTGTCTGGGTGCCAGGTGAATTGTTGGACCTCTGCCTCGGGGATATTAATAATAGCATATAATTCCACAATTTGCCCAAGGGAAATAGTATGGTCTTTTCCAAGATCAAGTAACAGGTCATTTCCATCTTCAAGCACAAAATCTGTTTCGTATGTACATTCGTTGATGTCCTGAATGAGGATGTTATATGGGCCTGCTGGAAGGTTGTTGTATATGGAGGCTTGCTGAAAATCTCCACCGTTTAAACTATACAAATAGGGGCCTTCGCCTCCTATAACCTCACTCAAAACAACACTTCCGTCTGTATCTCCTGCACACGTCGGAGGGTCAGGTAAAATATCAACTCCCGAAGGAGCTGCTGTGCCCTGGAAAACTATGGCCTGATCCTCACTTTCACAGCCATTGAGCAAATTAGTAACATGCAAGGTATAGGTTCCTGAAGTTTCCACAGTAAGTAGCAAGGTATTGCCAACTGTTGCAGGATTATTTCCTAATGTCCAGCCAATTTCAAACTGACCTCCGACTGCGGAAGCCGTTCCCGACAACTGTACACTGGAGCTGTGACAATCAATCTCCTGATCCTCACCGGCATCGGCATATGGTGGTGTAATGTCCTGGGTGACCAAAACGCTGTCAGAATCAGCACATCCATTGTCGTTATTGATGACCGTTAAATAGTATAATCCAGGCTCGTTGGCGGTGGCTACTGTTGTTCCATTACCAGAAATAATATTCCCATCGGTATACTCCCACTGATAGGAAATGTTGGTTCCCTGCTCAGAATCGCTTCCGTCGAGTTCCACGTTTAATATTTCACAATCCAGATGTTGATCCGTACCGGCATCCACATCCGGATAATCATAATCTTCATTTACCCAAACGGAGGCAGATGAGCTGCAAGCGGTTGCGGTATCCAAAACAACCAGGGTGAACATTTCTGCAATTTCAACTTCCATCGTAAGGGATGAGGCCCCTGGTATTTGATTGTTCTGAGCATCAAACCATTGATAAATTATAGGGGTTCCGGTCTGTGAACCATTGCCGTCAAGGGTGACTGCTTCGGTAATACAATCAAGGGTGTCCGTGGCTGTCAGATTTACCGTTGGATCATAGGAGAGATCGACAACATCCATCGAAGATGGAGCTGACACACATCCGTAAGTCTCATTGGTGACCACGCGGTGATAAGAACCTGGAAGGGTAA
>QQUB01000672.1 GCA_008501835.1 Bacteroidota bacterium | reverse complement strand
TGATTAAATTCTTTGATTCAACTACAATGAAAAGAATACTTACATTTTAAGTATTCACATTAGTGAATTCCCTACTTTTGCATCGAAATTCGTTCATTAAATGTTGATTATTTCCAGACCTCCGAGGTTTTGGAAACCTCGGAGGTCTGGAAACAAATCCAAAACAAAGCTAACCAATGGCAATTGATGTTATTCTCGGATTACAATGGGGAGATGAAGGCAAAGGAAAAATCGTAGACTACCTGGCTCCGAATTACGATATTGTAGCCCGCTTTCAGGGAGGTCCAAATGCCGGACACACTTTGATCTTCGACGGTAATAAATTTGTACTCCATACCGTCCCTTCCGGAATTTTCAGAAAAGAACAACTCAACCTCATCGGCAATGGTGTAGTTATCGACCCCATCACCTTGTCGAAAGAATTAAAAAATATCGAAGCGGCCAATGTACCATACCTGGACCGCCTGTTCGTAGCCAGAAAGGCACATCTCATTCTGCCTACACATCGCTACCTGGATGCAGCTTCCGAAAATGCCAAAGGAAAAAGCAAAATCGGATCAACCCTTAAAGGTATCGGACCAGCCTATATGGACAAAACAGGACGTAACGGCTTACGAGTGGGAGATATTTCAAGTTCCGATTTCAAGAAGAAATATGAAGCATTAAAGGACAAACATCTGAAGTTGATCAGCCTTTATCCTGAAATTGACTTTGACCTCGAAGGAGAAGAAAAGCAGTGGATGGAAAGCCTCGAAATATTAAAATCCCTCAACCATGTGGATGGTGAGTATTTCATCAATAATGCCCTGGCAGAAGGCAAACGTGTGCTGGCAGAAGGCGCACAGGGTTCCATGCTGGATATCGACCACGGAACTTATCCTTTTGTTACTTCTTCCAATACTACTACTGCCGGAGTATGTACTGGCTTAGGCGTAGCGCCAAGTGCCATTGGTGAAGTTATTGGTATCACCAAAGCCTATTGTACCCGTGTTGGTTCAGGGCCTTTTCCAACAGAATTATTCGATGAAACCGGAGAATTCCTCCGCAAAGAGGGTCATGAATTTGGTGCTACTACAGGTAGACCTCGCCGCTGCGGCTGGATCGACTTGCCTCAACTCAAATACAGCATCATGCTGAGTGGAGTCACTCAATTGGTGATTACCAAAATTGATGTGCTCAACAAATTCAGCGAAGTGAAAGCTGCCACGACCTATGAGATTGACGGAGAACAAACCAAACAATTACCCTTCGATCTTTGCGACGAAACAGCTACACCTCATTACACGGCATATCCAGGTTGGGAAAAAGACCTCACTGGTATAAACCAATTCGAGGATCTTCCGGAAAATGCAAAAAGTTATGTTGCTATCCTTGAAAAAGAACTTAACACAAGGGTGAGCATGGTTTCCACCGGACCGGACAGAAAGGAATTAATCGTAAAATAATTGGTTTTTGAGGGAATTATCTTTTCCCATTAAATGTTGCTGGTAGCAATGAATACTTATAAATACTATTTCATGGAGAAATAGTATTTATTGAGAAAGTATTTATGAGTTATTGATCTATTTCAAAATACTCCCTATTTTCGCGACTTGTTTTTAGAAAGAACCTTTAGATAAAATAACATGAGCAGAAGGACAGAAATTGCGGACGTATTAGCCGCTCCAAAACTGAACGAGACCGTAACCGTAATGGGTTGGGTGAGAGCATTCCGATCCAACAGATTTATCGCACTCAATGATGGATCAAGTGCCAAAAACCTGCAGGTGGTTGTTGACCAGGAAAAATTTGACGAAGAACTGATTAGAAAGGTAGGCTTCCATTCTAGCATCAAAGTCACCGGGCAATTGGTAGAATCCATGGGCGCCGGACAGGCTGTTGAAGTACATGCTGACCAAATCGAGGTGCTGGGAGAAACCAATCTCGACAAATACCCATTGCAGCCAAAGCGCCAAACGATGGAGTTCCTCCGTGAGAACGCTCATTTCCGTATGCGTACGAATACGTTTAGCTCTGTATTCCGTATCCGCCATGCTGTGGCTTTTGCGGTGAACGAGTATTTTCATAAAAACCGTTTTTACTACATGCACACACCTATCATCACCGGTAGTGATGCTGAGGGTGCAGGGGAGATGTTCCGCGTGACGAACTTCGATCCGGAGAACATGCCTAAAGGAGAAGACGGACAAATCGACTGGGCACAGGACTTTTTTGGAAAAGCGACTAACCTGACGGTTTCCGGTCAGCTACAGGCAGAGATCGGTGCCCTGGCTATGGGTAAGGTTTACACCTTCGGACCTACTTTCCGTGCAGAGAATTCCAATACCTCCAGACACCTGGCAGAGTTTTGGATGATCGAACCGGAAATCGCTTTTGGTGACCTGGAAGACGATATGGATCTGGCAGAAGATTTTTCAAAATACCTGATCAACTATATCCTCGACAACTACATGGATGATCTCGAATTCCTGGACAAGCGAATCCAGGATATGGAGAAGAACATGAAAAAAGAGGAACGTCGTCCGATGGGATTGATTGAGATGCTGAAATTTGTAGTAGATAACGACTTTGAAAGGATCACCTATACGGATGCCGTAAATATGCTCCGCAATTCAAAACCTTACAAAAAAGGTCGTTTTGAATTCCCGGTTGAATGGGGTAAGGATCTTCAGGCGGAACACGAACGCTGGTTGGTGGAGAAAAAATTCCAGAAGCCGGTTATCGTAACCGATTATCCAAAGGAGATCAAAGCATTTTACATGCGGATGAACGATGATGACAAAACAGTTGCTGCGATGGATGTTTTGTTCCCTTACATTGGAGAGGTCATCGGAGGATCACAGCGTGAGGAAAGACTTGATGTGCTGGTATCGCGTATGAAAGATTTCGGCATTGAAGAAGAGGAGCTGTGGTGGTACCTCGATCTCCGTAAATTCGGTGGCAACCCACACGCAGGTTTTGGGATGGGCTTCGAAAGAATGGTCCAGTTCATCACCGGTATGGGTAATATCAGAGACGTGATCCCATTCCCACGTACACCAAAAAGTGCAGAGTTTTAAAAAACTTTTCAACCATAAATTAAAAACGGGTCATTGCGAAAGCGGTGATCCGTTTTTTTTTACCACAAAGACATATAGTTCACATAGAACTTTATGTACTTTGTGCCTATGTGTTTTATCAAAAACTCAGAGACATGCGCCTAACTAAAATAAGCCTTTCCATACTTTTCTTTTTGATTTCATTGACAGCTAGCGCCCAGCTTTTTATATATGAAAAATCCGGAAAAGACATTTATAAAAAAGGGTGGATTGACTTCAATAAAAACGGCATAAAAGATGTTTACGAAGACCCTTCCAAATCCATCGATAAAAGAGTCCAGGACCTTTTGGAACAAATGACCCTGGAAGAAAAAACCTGCCAGATGGCCACTTTATACGGTTATAAAAGAGTGACCCCTGATGCATTGCCAACTGAAGCATGGAAAACCAATATCATTAAGGATGGAATCGGAAACATTGACGAGCATTTGAATAACCTGGCCTACCATTCCGGTGCAGACACAGAATTTTCCTGGCCACCTTCCAAACATGCCAGGGCAATCAATGAAGTACAACGCTTTTTTGTAGAAGAAACACGGCTGGGCATTCCAGTTGATTTTACCAATGAAGGAATTCGCGGTCTTTGTCATCACGGAGCAACGAGCTTCCCGGCCCAGATAGGAGTGGGAAGCACCTGGGACCCCGAACTGGTGAGAAAAATCGGTGAAATTACCGGCAGTGAAGCAAGGGCATTGGGCTATACCAACATCTACTCTCCGATACTCGACCTGGCACGGGATCCCCGCTGGGGAAGAACGGTCGAATGTTATAGTGAAGATCCTTACCTGACTTCCACTTTAGGCCTTCAAATGGTAAAGGCTTTACAAAGTCAGGATGTAGTTTCAACCGGAAAACATTTTGCGGTTTACAGTATTCCCAAAGGCGGTCGTGATGGTGAAGTGAGGACCGACCCGCACATTTCGGAAAGGGCCATGCACGAGATATTACTGGAACCTTTCAGGACTGCAGTTGTGGAAGGCAATATTCTGGGACTGATGAGTTCCTATAATGATTATAATGGCGTGCCTGTAAGCGCAAGTCATTATTTCCTGACGGAGCTGTTACGAGAAGAATGGGGATTCAACGGCTATGTCGTATCCGACAGCTGGGCAGTAGGTGGTTTACAGGGCAGGCATTATGTTGCCGAAAATTTTAAGGAAGCTACTTATCTTTCTGTAATGGCGGGGCTTAATATCCGGACTAATTTTTCCCCGCCGGAAGATTTCATCCTTCCGCTCCGGGAATTGGTTAAGGAAAACCGAATCCCGCTGGAGGTGATCAATGAAAGAACAAAAGATGTACTTAGAGTGAAATTTTTGCTGGGTTTATTTGATACTCCTTACGTTGAAAATCCTTCATTGGCAGATAAACTGGTTCATAATAAAGCTAGTGAAAAAACATCTTTGGAAGCCTCTCGGAAATCTATTGTGTTGTTAAAAAATGCTGATAACTTTCTGCCGTTGGATACTGACAAAATTGGATCCATTTTGGTAACCGGGCCGAATGCCAAATCAGTAAATCATTCTATTAGCAGATACGGACCTTCCAAGATCGATGTGGTTTCTGTCTTGGAAGGAATTCAACAATTAACCGGTGACAAACTGGATGTTCAATTTGCGCAAGGTTGCGACTTTTATGATGACAACTGGCCCCAGAATGAATTATTCGAAACGCCTCCTTCGAAAGAACAACAGGCTTTGATCGACGAAGCAGTGAAAAAGGCCAAATCAGTTGACATGATCATCGTAGTGGTCGGAGATGATGAAAATACGGTTGGAGAATCGAAATCAAGAACTTCCCTAAACCTTCCCGGCAATCAATTGGATTTGGTAAAAGCTTTACACAAAACAGGAAAACCCATCGTGGCGGTTTTAGTTAATGGACGCCCAATGACCATCAACTGGATGGATGCCCACATTCCTTCCATTATTGAAGCATGGTGTCCAGGGGAGTATGGAGGCACGGCTATTGCAGAAGTACTTTTTGGACAATACAATCCTGGTGGAAAACTGCCTGTTACTTTCCCAAAAACCGTTGGACAAATTCCATTTAATTTTCCTCACAAAAGAAGTTCCCAAAAGCCTCAGGGCAATTATTTCCATCAGACCCGGATCAATGAAGCTTTGTATCCATTTGGTTACGGGCTGAGTTATACCTCATTTGAATACAGTGATTTGGTAATCTCTCCAAATGAAACGGGGAACCCTTTTGAAGAAGTCCGTATTACCTGTAGGGTCAAAAATGCCGGTGAAGTAAAAGGTGATGAAGTTGTACAAATTTATATTCAGGATGTTTATAGTTCTGTTGTTTCCTATGAAAAGGTATTACGAGGATTTTCGAGAATTACCCTTGAGGCTGGTGAAGAAAAACAAATTACTTTTACCCTCAAGTCAAAGGACCTTCAGCTATTAAATCAGGACATGAAGTGGGTTGTCGAATCTGGGGAATTCAAGGTTTTTGTGGGAAGTTCTTCTGAAGATATTCGGCTGGAGGGGAGATTTAATGTAAAATAACAAGACCTCCGAGGTTTCGTACGGTTTCACTGAATTCACTAATAATGGTTATGGTAATTATATTAGGTGAAACCTGAATTAAAAATTTATAGTGTAGAGTGATGAGTTGTGAATTGCAAGGAGAATAATAGAAATTTGCTTTTTCCCTGACATTAATAACTACTCATTAACAAATCGAACCCTAATTCTTCGAATTAAATCATTTATTTTTGCACCAATCTTAATAAAGTCGAACACATGAAATTTTTACCATCATTCTTACTTTTCGCACTGATCATGGCTTTCTCTGCTGTGAATGCTTCTGCCCAAACAACACCAACTGAAGTTGTTGCCCAGGATAAAACCGAAACCATTACCGTAAAGGTCAAAGGTGTTGGTTGCATGGGAGACTTAAAGGATATCGCCACCAGCGTTAGAAAGCTGGATGGCGTAAGTAGTTGTGAAGAAGGCAAAATGGGCGCCACTTCCACTTTCATTATCACATACGATCCTGCCAGGGTTACAAAAAAAGAGATTCACGTAGCTATTGAGGGAACTCCTGGTTGCAGTAACCCTGAATCTCGCCCCTACAAAGTAAAAGTGTAGACTGTCCACTGTAGACTGAGGACTGAGGACTTATTAATTGATTGGATCGAATTGTACGTGATATGTCAAAGTTTTTGTTGCTCTTGATAATGTTGATGCCTTTGGGCGTTTTTGGTCAAACCATTACCGGAAAAGTAGCGGATGATAGCGGAGAGCCTCTTTTTGGTGCAAACGTTTATTGGCTGGAAACCAGTACCGGAGTATTTACGGAAGAAGACGGTAGTTTCGAAATAAAAAACGAAACGGATAAAGTCAAGCTTCTCGCCGCCAGTTTTGTAGGATTTGAACCAGACACCGTAGAGGTATCCAGCAACAGTTTTATAACCTTCACTCTCGTAGCCTCTAAAACACTTCAGGAAATCGTTGTTGAAAGTGAAAGACCCGGTGTTATTATTTCCAATATCGATGCCATCAAAACAGAACAGATCACTTCAACAGAATTGCGTAAAGCAGCCTGCTGTGACCTTGCCGGATGTTTTGAATCACAACTCACCGTTCAACCACAAACTACCAATATCATCACCAATTCAAAAGAATTGCGCATTCTCGGTTTATCCGGCGTTTATAACCAGGTGATGATCGATGGTTTCCCTGTCATCCAGGGACTTTCTTATACCTATGGTATCAGCAGTGTGCCCGGTACATTAGTAGACAATATTTTTGTAGCCAAGGGTGCCAATAGTGTGCTTCAGGGATTTGAAAGCATCAGTGGTCAGATCAATGTCACCACTCAACCTGCTGATAATTCTGAAATCCTTTTGCTCAACGGGTATATAAACAGTTTTGGTGAAAAACAATTCAACGCCAATGTTTCGTATTCCGGAAATAGCTGGAGCAACCTCATCGCCGTCCACACAACTCAACCTGCGGGCAAAACAGATCGTGATAAAGATTCATTCCTCGATCTTCCTTTGATTACAAGATATTCCTTTGAGGAAAAATTTCAATACCGGAAAAGCTCTGAATGGGGATGGAGTTCAACTGTTGCCGTTAAATTCCTGAACGAACAAAGAAATGGTGGGCAATTTGATTTTGATGCCAAAACAGACAAAGGAAGCGCTACGGTTTACGGACAATCCGTCAAATTCAACCAGCCGGAAATAAGAACCCGCACTACCTATCGTTTGGACAATACCCATTCCTTCACACTTAAAGCATCGGCATTTACCCAAAATCAGGAAACTTACTTTGGCATCACGAAATATGATGCCCGTCAAAATAATGTATATGCCAACCTGCAATATGCACTGAATTACGGCAGCACAGATGATTTTAAGACAGGCGTAAGTTACAGGCATTTACAAATCGATGAAGACATTAGTTTTCTCGAAAACAGTCTTGGAAGAACTTATGAAGGTGTTTATTCAAGGACCGAACATATTCCGGGAGTTTTTGCAGAAAATACGATGAAATTTTTTGACGCCAAACTCACCTGGATCGCCGGTCTCCGTGCAGATCATCACAATCAGTTTGGGTGGAGTATCACACCAAGAACACTGCTGAAATGGAATATCACACCACGAGGAGTCATCCGTGCTAATGTAGGAACCGGCTGGAGAACGGTCAATCTTTTCAGTGAAAACATCAACTTGCTGGTCAGTTCAAGAGATATCATCTTTGAAGAAGATCTGAACCCGGAGAGGGCAATCAATTACGGGATCAATTATACCCAAAAATACGAAACGGGCAACCTCAATGGTTACCTCAGCATTGACTTTTACCGCACAGATTTCCAAAACCAGGTATTCCCTGATTATGACTCTGACCCTACCAAGGCAATTATTAA
>QQUB01000082.1 GCA_008501835.1 Bacteroidota bacterium | reverse complement strand
ATTAGGGGTAAAGTATAATTACAGGGCTTCAGCCCTTTCCTCTTGCGAGACAAAAGGCCTAAAGGCCTGTCTACGGATTCCTAATTATACCCTGCGCTAAAGCACAGGGTAATATAATAATCATTAATCTGGCTAGGGTTGACGAAATTCGATATAAAAACATTAATTAAAAAAAATACCAAAAATTTAAAGTAATTTCATTCGTGCTTCGTCTTCATGCCAAAGAGACGAAGATGTCCACAATAATGATGGCAGAAGAAAGAAGTCAAAATATCGTTGGTGTTGTAGAACAATACGGAAGGCGTTTGTTTAATTTTATCCGTGGACGGGTGAAAACTGATGCCGATGCCGAAGATATTTTACAGGAAGTATGGTACCAGTTCAGCAGGGTGGTGAATACTGAGCCAATCGAGCAATTGAGCGGCTGGTTGTTTCGCGTCGCCCGGAACCGGATTACTGATAATTACCGCAAACAAAAGCCCCTTTCCCTGGGCAGTCTCACCTTTGAAGACGAGGATGGTGAATTGAATTTCAATGATATCCTGTTTTCAGAAGAGATGTCACCGGAGATGGAGGACCTGAAAGAAGTCTTTTGGGAAGAATTATTCAGAGCATTGGATGAGCTGCCTGAAAAGCAACGTCAGGTTTTTGTTTGGAACGAACTGGAAGATCAGACCTTTCAGGAAATTGCCGATCGAACCGGGGAAAACATAAAAACCCTGATTTCGAGAAAAGGCTATGCAGTGAAACATTTGAGAAACAGACTGGAAAATTTATATGATGAATTTTTAAATTATTAATGATGCACCGGAATCATAGATCTAAGGATATGTACGGAAAGGGAAAGTATTTCTTTTTTCCGTTGATAATTTTGGCTTTGCTGGGATTTGGTTTGGTAGTGATGCTGTTATGGAACGCGATTCTGCCAAACGTAACCGGTGTAAGCAAACTTACTTACTGGCAGGCAGTAGGCTTATTATTACTGTCTAAAATTTTATTCGGAAGCTTCCGACCAGGTAAAAAATCACATCGGCACAAAAGTAAGGCTCAATACTGGAGAAAGAAATGGATGAGCATGAGTGATGAGGAGCGGGCCAAATTCAAACAGGAATGGAGGCATAGGTGTGGGCCGAACGATAAAGAGTCTGAGGGTAGAGATATTGAGGTGGAGTGAAGTTTGGTTGCTTCCCCGACACTCCGTGTGCGGGAACCTGTCCGCGATATGAAATGTCGGGATTTCGCTTCGCTCAAGTTGCTGGTCGAGAAATACTATTTTTTTGAAAAATAGTATTTCTTGGCAAAAGGAACTCGTAACACGCAACAAAAAATAATAATACCGCCGAGGGCCGCTAAGAAGCGCAATGGTACGCTGAAGATATCAGCTTTTACAACATTGTGTTTGCTTAGCGGCTCTTTTTTTTATTACCATATCAATTTCATTCTTAAACTTTTATATCCTTCACCAAAGTTCTACTCCGGCGAATTATAATCCTCGCTTTTTATAAAGATTTTTCCCATTGAAAATCAATCACTTACAACTTTTTTCAAAAAAATTCAAAAAATTTAAAGTAAAATTCTTCATCATCCGTCTTCATCATTGTAAGACATTCTTACTTAACCAATCAAAAAGCTGAAAAGGCTGATTGGCGAAATCACCTTAAAAATTACAACAATGAGACCCGTTAGATTTTTCATTGCCCTCTTATTGGGCCTGGTAATCTTTTCCTTTGCCGCAAAATTATTATTCATGGTTTTGATTGGTCTGGCAGGATTGGCTCTGGTGGCCTTCGTTACCAAGGGCTTGTTCAGACTGATCATGACGGCAGGGATGAATCACGACCGCGGATATATGTATCCCGGTGAAAGAATGGGAAGAAATCGCAGATATTTTGATGCAACACCCATTGATCCTTACGCAAATTCACGCAGTGAACTTTACGTATCACACAGGACCATTGAAGTTCTGTAAAAATATTGCCTAAGCATTTTGAGAGAGGGGGTTCCGATTCATGTCGGGTTGGAGAACAGTCAATGTTTATCCTTTTCGGAAACTCCCTCTAAGCTTAGCAAACACTTCCCGATTTATTAATTCAACATTACTAAAACAACAAACACATGTATTACAGAAATCATTCGCGTGCCCACAGAGGGCCATGGAGCAAATATAGCTCACACCACAAATCATTTCACGGCTGCGGTGGCGGTCATGCACACAAAGGTTATTCCCACGGTTTTTGGAGAGGAATGTTCAGTGCACCCGTAAATATTGAAGAACTGGATGCCAGCTACGAGCTGTACTTATTCGCACCAGGACGATCAAAAGCAGACTTTAAAATTCAGGTAACTGATGATCTGCTGAATATCTCTTATAAAGAACCGGAACTGGTTCCTGATGAGGCGGAAAACTGGTTGCATAAAGAATATTACAATCGTTCCTTCGAGCGCAGCTTCCTGCTCAACGAAAAAGTTGATGCTGAGAATATCAGCGCCAAATACGAAAATGGAGTATTGCAGGTAACTATGCCTAAAGTGGAAGGAGCTGAATCATCCAGACAGGATATTTTGGTGAATTAGAACCAGTTGCTGGTTACTTGTTTCTGGTTGCTGGTTATTTATCTCAGTGGATATTCCGTTTATTAGTTCAGGTGTTTAATATCGAGATAAACCAGTAATCAGCAACTTGTAACCAGCAACTAAAACATAGTTTTCAGGTTTTCATCATTTTTTTGGATACAACATTAAACGATCCCGGATTTTGCCGATAGTGGCAATTTCCGGGTCTTTTGTTTTGAGGATTTAGCAACTAATACACGAATTATTATTGATTTTTTTGGTGACTTAGTATCTGGACAGAGTTAGTTTCAACTTGTTCAATTCGTTCAAGGGGTTCCAAGCGTTAAAGGCGAGAGAATATTCTCAGTGTCCCCTGTGACTTCTTAGAGTGCCCTGTGGTTAGAACTAATTGCATAAAGGAATATTGATTAAAGGCTGTTCTGTCCTTATACTTCAAATTAAAAGGATTAAAATATGCTCTAAACACCTTTATTGGAATTATATATCAGGATTTCCGCGAAGTTCTAAATTGTGAAACTTCCCATCAAATTCATGAGTTGCATTCTTGAAAAAAGGTTTTTGTGAGAAATCCATTAAAAATTAAATCGCCAGCCAACATTTGTAATTCAAATTCGTATATTTCACCGATTCTCTACCGAACATTTTTAGTTTCACGCTAATTTCGCTGATTTTCGCAGATCATCTTTGAAAATTCGCCTCATATTCTGCGTTATCTGCGAGAACAAACCATGCTTTTTGACAATTGTAGCAAAAGGGTATGGTAGAGAATTCACCGATACAAATTGAGAAATATGCAAATGACACGCCTGCTTCTTTTTTTATGGATTTTCCTTTGTTTATTATCAAGCCTCAACCTGGTGAATGCTCAGCAACGATTCAGCAGGATACAGCTTGAAATTGGTGCAGGTGCTTTTGCTTCTTCTAATGAATGGCTTGGTGCCTCACTTCCACTTACCGCTGAACTCAAGACTCAAAAAGGAATTGTTGATTTTGCGATGAGATACCAAAAATCTGTTGCAGGTTTTGGGATTGATAACCCCCGAACTTCCTTATTCCCTCACGACAGGACCGTTTTCTCGACCCTTGCACCCGATACTCCTGATGACCTTAATCGCTTGAAATATTTTGAGTCCCTGCAACTCATGGGAGATGTCCATATCAACTTTGAATATTTCAAGCCCGTTCTGGGCGTTGGATTTTGTCTGAACAGATTCCGCAGTTACAAACTCAAGGTTTTTAATGCTACTCTTCCTACGGACATCTACCTGGTAAATCCTCCCGTTTTTTACGGATGGATGCTGCGAATGGGGCATAAGGTTGACCGGATGCGTTTTTATTTTGAATATCATCACAATAATCAGGAAGGGTTACGCCCAATGCTTTATCTGGGAACTGCTGTCAATTTCGGACTTACGGAAAGAAGTGAGAAGGAAGTGAGGTTTTACAAACCGGAATTTGTGGAACAGAGATTTGAGAAACTGATATTCCGGATAGAATTTAATACAGGGCTATTAGCCTCCCTTAACTCTGAAAAGAATTCAAGTTCATTGTTTTTTGGTGCCGATCTGCAATTCAGGCTCAAAAAGGAACATTTCCTGGGATTTGGGGCTGCATTCATTACCCGATATTCAGGTTATGATAAAGGTACCGTAACCTACATCGACGGTACCGACCTGCTCGTAACCAATGCAACCGACCAAACCAGTTTTGTCTCCGTTTATTACCTCTACAATTACGAAATTAACATTTCCAAAGGATTCTACTTTGGTGCCGGTCCGGGCTTATATACAGTACCCGGAGAACTGCGTCCCTTACCGGAAGATACCCGCCGCCTGATCCTGCCTTATGAATTTGAGACTTCCCAGAAACTGGGGGTTAATGTGTTGGCGGGGCTTCGTTCCGGCTTGCTATCCAATACCATCCGCCTTCACTTCACTTCCGGTGATGTGCCCGTTTTTTTGGAGTATAAACTGGGCATAGGGCTTAATTTTCACAAATAGTTGGTCTTTTTTTGTCACGTTTGGGGTTTTCGTTGCTTTTATATATAGAGGAGGGCGGTGAGGTTTAACCGCAAGGAGCGCTATTAGGAGTAAGAGTTCACTGAGTTATTTTAACCTCAGGGTTCACTGAGAAGGCACAGGGATCACAGGGTTATATTAACCACTGAGTACTCTGGGAAGGCACGGAGATCACTGGGATTTTTTTTAACCAAATGAAAATATTTTTAAAATGCAAGTAAATGAAATCACTTCAGCCATCATTGAATGTGCTATTGCTGTACATAAAGCATTAGGTCCGGGATTATTGGAAAGTGCATATCAGGAAAGCCTTTATTACGAATTGAAGTTAAAAGGTTTATGGGTTGAAAAACAGAAACCCATTCCCTTGATTTACAAAGAAGTTAATTTGGAAATTGGCTATAGAATAGATTTATTAGTAGCGGATAAAGTTGTAGTAGAAATAAAATCGGTTGAAGCTCTGAATAGTATCCATTTAGCTCAAACCTTAACCTATCTTAAGTTGAGTGAATGTAAAATCGGCCTTTTGATCAATTTCAACGTCTGCCTGTTAAAAGACGGAATAAAAAGAGTCATTAACTAATATTTAAAACTCAGTGCCCCCTGTGCCTACCCTGTGTCCCCTGTGGTTAATTTAATCCTACAAATCCCCGAAAATCAAAAAATGAACTGGAGACCCATCCCTTTTGTCAGACTTTTGATTCCGCTTGTGGCAGGCATTGTATTGCAGGAATTTATTCAAATCACTCCTGGAATATCTTTCCTGGGATTGGAATTAACCATGACCCTTTTAGCAATATTAATACTCGCCGAGGTGCGGTTCAAAAGGAAAAACCGTTGGATCTTTGGCGCAGCTTCCAATTTCTTTCTCATTAGCCTGGGCATTTGCCTGCATTATTTCCACCAGGAAAACAACCAACCCGCTCACTTCGGCGAATATGTTGGGCAGCAATGCCAATTTGCAGGCACCGTAAAAAACATCATCCCAAAAGGAAAAAACTACCAGGTAATACTGCAGATTTCCAGCCTTGGGGCGGACAGCCTATGGCCTGTAAAAGGACAATTGCTAGCTTATTTACCCATAGACAGCACCCATCAAAAACCAAGCATTGGTGATACGCTCATGTGCAAAGCATATATTTCCCCTCCCTCTGAAGCCCTGAACCCCAAAGCATTCGATTATGCACGTTTCCTGCATACCAGGAACATTCACTTCACTGCTTATATCAAAACAGAGAACTGGCACAAGATCAATCATAGCACACCGTTCTCCTTAATAAGACTTTCACAAAATATTCAAAACAGATGTTTGAAAATCCTCCAAAAACACCTTCCAACGGAAAGGGAAAGAGCCGTTGCCTCAGCATTGATCCTCGGCTTTAAACCCGATCTCAGTCAAGAAACAAAAACTGCCTATTCAAACACGGGAGCCATGCACGTCCTTGCTGTTTCCGGGTTACATACAGGATTCATTTACCTTATCGTATGGATACTCCTCAACAAAGTCCCCCTTCGAAATTCAACCTGGCTGATATTAAAAACTACTATTCTCATTGGCAGTCTGTGGTTATTCGCTCTTATTACGGGAGCCGCACCTTCCGTACTCAGATCAGCAACTATGTTTAGCTTCGTTGCCTTTGGTAAAGCCCTGAACCGGCAGGCCAATATTTACAACACCCTTGCCGCTTCAGCTTTTTGTCTGTTATTGGTCAACCCATTTTTAATTTTTGCCCCGGGATTTCAATTATCCTATCTGGCAGTGTCGGGCATCGTTTATTTTCAACCCTTGATTTATAGATTGCTGTACTTCAAAAACAAATTAACAGATTACCTATGGAATTTAACGGCGGTTTCCTGCTCCGCTCAATTGAGCACCTTTCCATTGAGTTTGTATTATTTTCATAAACTTCCCCTATACTTTTGGTTGTCCGGAATGATTGTCATTCCTGCAGCTGCTTTGATCTTACCCCTCGGTTTGCTGCTTTTCGTGGTTGACAAGATTCCCTTGTTAGGGTCTATCATCGGCAAAATTTTACATTATGCTGTCTCACTAATGAATTTCCTGATATTTTCTCTTCAGGATCTACCAGGGGCCATTTTGACAAAAACATGGATCGGACCTACCGGATTGGTGCTCATTTTCGGCAGCATTGGTTGCCTGGTGTATATCATTGAACAAAGAAAGGCCAGAGGCTTCATTACAATGGCTGTCTTTTTGCTGCTTCTATCCCTGGGAAACATTTACCATAACTGGAAAAAGTTACATCAAAAAAACATCACCATTTATCGACATAAAAAAGTTTCGAGCATTGACCTTCTGGACGGTAACGAGGCCTATACAATTTCATCCAAAATTCCCGGAAGCCCGGAGATCAAATATACAACTGAACCTCACCTTCAATACAGGGCTGTAACGACTCGCCATTTCCTTCAACCGGACAGTTTAATTGTTGACTCTGAACACCTTAGAGTAAAAAATAATTATTTCCAATTCTACGATAAACACTTATTTGTTTTAAACAATCGATCAGCTTTACCTCCCAATAAACTCCAAGTAGATTTTTTACTGTTTACGGGTAATCCTGAATTTGATCTAAAAAAAATTGATCAACATTTTGAATTCTCTACCCTCATCATCGACGCAACAAACCGATTCTACTTAAAGGATAAATGGATTAAATACTGCCAGGAAAACGATCTGGATTACTGGGATATGAGTCAAAAAGGTGCATTCACTTTTGATTTTTGAGCATTTTGCTGAAAAAAATATCCATCGATAGTTACCACCTTGAATTTTAGCCAAAAAAAGCGTAAATTACCATCAGTCTCAATGGTAAATACTCTCTACTGTTTTGCCTGTAACACCCTTCCGGACTTTACCCCTTTCAACCTGGCCCATTCTGAAATACATTACTACTCTCTTAATTGCCAATCACTCAATTGACAACAAGCGATCAATAGGCCCTGTCCAAATTTGTTGTTATGAAAAAATCACAATCTCACACTTCGACTTTGAAGGAAAAAGTATTCATCGCCTTGATGATCTTTGAAGTTCTTTCCCTTGCATTAACTGCCCAAGATGCTGCAATTCTCGAAATGACCCCCTCTAAATCTCCGGTATTGGTTTACCAGGAGATGGACTTTTCAGCAACCTTAATAAACGAAGGTGAATTTACCATGTACGATGGTCTGGTAGTTTTTCAGGTCCTTAAGGAGGACGAAATTATTTTTGAGTACCACCATCCTATTTTCGAGTTAACACCTGAACAACCCAAGGTCTTTAATTCTTTTCCTGAAACATGGACTCCAACCATACATGGAGACTATACGATCAGAACAGAAACATATTTCCATTTCGACAAAAACTCCACGAATAACGTTAAGGAAACAATGCTGGAAGTTA
>QQUB01000695.1 GCA_008501835.1 Bacteroidota bacterium | reverse complement strand
CCTCCATCTCAGCAAGATATTTTGTCTTGGCATAATTAGTATACATATCCGACCTCTCCCACTTGGTCTTTTCATGAATGAGCTGTCCTTTAGGATCCCTTCCCAGCGTGGCGACAGAACTTATATGCACAAACTTTTTTACTCCATATTGCAAAGCTGAATTGACCAGATTTTCCGTTCCTTCCTTATTGACTTTATACAACAAAAGACTGTCTTTGGAATCATAAGATACCACTGCCGCACAATGGAATACCATATCAACGCCTTCCATGGCATCTTCCACCTGTGCAATATCCAAAATATCCATCTCCACCCACTCGACCTTATCCTCCACAGAGGTTACCAATTCCATAGAACTGCTACTCCTGCGACCCGCGCGAATATTGGAATACCCCTTATCCACCAGGTACCTAAGCAGGTAGCTGCCTACGAACCCGGTTGCTCCGGTGATTAATATTTTATGTTGTTTTTGTGCAGTCATAATTAAATACTGATCCCGATTAAAATCGATTCCTGCAAAGGTAGTTATTTGAAAAGAATTACTGTTCTTATTAACACTTCTCTTAAAAGGTTGTTGGAACGGACTTCAATAAAATCAGGAATTTAATGTTATAACAAGCTCCTGTAATTTGGGGAGCTTCACCAACTACTTTGCCTGCAATTTTATAAATTTTGATACCTTTGGTCCTTCTTAATCGTCACAAGGACGATATTATCCATTTTTCAAACTTTCATAAATTAAACATGACAATGAAAAAACTTCTTTTCTCTCTCAGTTTTCTCTGTTTTATGGTAATGAGTGTTTATGCTCAAACCGAACGCGTTGAAGTTACTGTACACATCAAAAAAGGTAAAACCGAAACTGGAATGATGGAGGTCAATCCTGATTTTCCATGGAGGTACCAAAAGGCCATTGAGGTTTTTGATCCTGCTTTAAAAGATGAAAAAAGAATCAAAAACAAAGACAAAACAAAGTACAAGGCTAAGGACATCATGGCTTATGAAGCACAAGGCAATTATTACGAATCCAAGAAAGTAATGATCGCTGGTCGTGGTGATGCAGGAAGTACACTAAAAGCTTTGCCAAGTTTCGCTTTGATCGAACGTATTGAGCAAGGCCCGATTACAGTTTACAAGGCATATGCTTACCCTCCAACCGTTGCATCTGGTGTTTCTTTTGAGGATATTTATAACGACCTCCGCTCTTATCCTGAATATTTCGTAATGAAGGAGTCTGACGGAAAAGTAAAAACAATGCACAATATGGACATCGAAAAGTGGATTGCTGATGCTCCAATGACTTCTGAGAAGTTCGCTAATGGCGATTACGGAAACTTCAAAAGAAAGGAAGGAAAGAAATTAGGAAACTTCCTGAAAGGGCAGCTCGAAAATGAAAATCCAACCCTGATCATCGATGTGATCAAAGATTACAACAAGGAAGTATCGAATAAGTAAACTGACCGTTTATTGGTTAGAGACTATTGGCCCGTATGCTTTGTTTATAAAGGATACGGGCCTTGTTTTTTTTGTATTCAGGGAAGCTGGGATTGTTAATTCCCTTCGATATTGGAAATTGGATATTCAGTATTCTGCGGTTCCGTGTACAGTTATTTTAAGTCTTCAGACTTGAAATGGATATCAAGCATGTCTTGGACGTGCGTTCCATCAAACTTCCTTTTAAAATGATAAAGTAGAAATTGAGAAGTTTGAAGAAATACGGGGCAGAATATCGAACCTGCCTTACTTTGCGCAGCAGGCAAGGTATCGAACAAGGAATATCGAATAATGAAGTCTTAAAATTCCAGGTTATTGGATATTCACCACTCAATCCAAAACAAACCGCCATCCCTGGTGAAAGGCTCCTCCAATACTTGCTTCTTTGGCACCTGTAACAGAAGGCATACTTGTAGCCACATTTTCAAGGCGTAATACTCCAAGCAATGCCATCAAAGCAGCTTCTTTATATTCTATCGTTTTTTCATCGGGCACTTCCACCATGATTTTTCCAATTTCATCACAGGATTTTTGAATACACTTTATCTGGAAATCATTAAGCGCTCCTCCCCCCGTAACGAGCATTTTGAACTCCTCTGATACAAGTTTTTCTCCCAAAATCGCTTTCAGGTCACCGGCTAATTGATCAGCTAATTGTATGGTAGCAGTATGCAGTTTATCCTCTACGGAACAATCGTATTTTTGGTAAATCGGTATCAGAACATCCCGGACCCAGTTATTTCCCAATGATTTTGGATAGGGTTCCTGAAAGAATTTTAATTGATTGACTTCCGTCAAAAGGTCCTCCTGCAATTGCCCTACTGCAGCGAATCTTCCTCCATCATCATACGGCCAACCCAAAACACTGACGATATCGTTGAGCACCTGATTAGCACCACCAACATCAAAGGCCACATAATCTTCACCGGTTCTGACAGTTACATTCGCAATTCCTCCCAGATTAAGCCACATATCATAATCATCAAAAAGATACTTGTCCGCCAATGGAGCTAAAGGAGCTCCCTGCCCGGATAGAGCTACATCCTGGGCCCTGAAATCATCAATTACCGGGTAACCTGTTATTGCAGCCATTGCAGCACCATCACCAACCTGCAAGGTAAAAGTCTGATCAGGGTAATGAAAAACCGTATGACCATGAGAAGCTATAAAATCCGGCTGAAGATCATGTTTTCCCAAAAAGATCAGCGTTTGCACACCAAAATACCTTCCAAGGTCTGCATTGAGCTTTGTCAACTCCAATCCGGAAAGTGTAGGTGCCTCTTTGAGTCTTTTGAGCCATTCCTCGGGATATGGGATGGTTTCTGCAACTACAATTTCCCAGTCTTTTATTTTAAGTTCACCACCCCATTCTGAATATTTAAAGGTGCAATAAGCTATATCCAGACCGTCGAGGGAACTTCCGGACATCAAACCTAAGGCGTTGTATTTTTTTTTGAACATAGATTATCAATTTCAAACCTGAAATTACGAAAAGGAAAATAATTTAACCGCAAGGACGCAAGGGAAGCGCAAGGTTCGCAAGGAATATCCTCTTCGACAAGGCAACGCCTGTGCTTCCCGCAATTCCACCCAAAGGCATCACCTTGAAAAATCAGCATCATAAAACCCTAGCATCAAAATCAATGTCCACCATACATTTGAAGTGCTTTTTGGGACATTCATCATGGCCGATTTTGGAACATGGACGACAGGATAATGATTTAACTTCCAGTGTGGTATTCCTGTCTTCCTGATTACCAAAATACGGATACATTCCAAATTCAGGAACAGTGTTGCCCCAAACGGAAATGATCTCCTTATGAAATGCTGCTGCAATGTGCATTAATCCAGTATCATGAGAAATAACCTTTTCCGCCTGGCGAACCATGGAGGCTGATTCGTTTAACTTGAGTTTCCCACAAGCACTCACAACATGTTCGCCAGCCTGCTGCGCAATAAACTCCCCCGGGCCAGCATCCTCCGGGCCACCCAAAAGAACAACAGGCCCTTTTATTTTTTCACAAATCTCAATGATCCTCACCACAGGCAGTCGCTTGGTCGCATGTGCAGCTCCGATTACAAAAGCAATGTAGGGCCTAACTTCCCCCATGCCGTTTTTTTTAAAAAAGGACTTCAAATTAACCTCCTGCTTTTTAGGAATAAAATAATCAAGTCCCTTTCCATCATTTTTGACGCCTAATTTTTCGGCAGGTCTCATATACCTGTCTACAATATGTTTATCAGGCAGACGATTGATCTTAAAATTGGTAATGAGCCACTTCTGGAAATTGATCTTATTGAAACTAAACGTCCTGGTTCCCAAGCCAATTCTGACCATACGGCTTCGGAGGTTATTGTGCAGATCGATGATATAACGGTATTTTTCACCTTTCATCTTTAATAAGACCTCCTCCACGTTTTTTTGAATGCTGTAGATTTTGTCGATGTAGGGGTTGGCCTCTACTACCGGCAAAAAGCTCTTTTTGGTCAGGAAATGTATTTCAGCATCCGGTAATTGTTGCTTTAAACAACGAATTACCGGGGTGGTCAACACAATATCCCCAATGGAGGAAAAACGTATAATGAGTATTTTCAATGTTTTTGTCTTTAATTGCCGTAAGGACACAAAGTAACCATAAGAAATTAGATCACATAGTCTACATTAATATTAGCCTAATGCGGAGTATGTGACTTTGTGGTTAATTATTAATTCCGCTTCGGAGCATCGATATCGTATTCCCAAAGCATATCGCCATTGACATCAAAAATTTTAATATTTAAGTGTCGTTCAAGGCGGGGTCCGGAAAATTCGAGCACACCGAAGTTACGTTGCCCAACCATAGTGCCCTCTACAAGGTTATCATTCTTTTCATCCTTAAGGCGTTCCAGAGAAATGGCTCCGGAACTCAATGGAGAAACCGTAAGATCATAAACTTTATTTCCGGCCTTATTTTCAATCATACTCAGGTCGGTATGATGACGGTCTCCAGTCAGAAAAATGACTCCGGTAATATTTTCTTCCTCAATCCTTCTGAGCAGATAGTCGCGCTCCTCCTTATGCAAATTGATGTAATTTTCAAAAAGTTCCGCAGTAGTCAAAACCTGGCCACCTACACATACCATTTTGAAAGGCGCTCTGCTGTAAATCATAGACTCAATGAGCCAATCCAATTGCTCGCGCCCCAATAAGATCTTCTCTCCCTCCTTTTTGCGATTCGGTGTCCTGAAAGTTCGGTTATCAAGCAAAAAGAAATCAATATCATTGAACTTAAACATTGAAGTAATGCCTTTCCCGTCAAGTCCGTATCCATTATTACCCCAGAATAATTTGAAAGCCTCCAGTGTCCAGTCTTTATGAATGTAGGTACGATCTGAATCATTTGGTCCATAATCATGATCATCCCAGATAGCGTAGTTATGTGTCGACGCCAGTAAAGCCTGCATTTCAGGTAAGGAACGCGTATGCGTATTACGGTGCAAAACTCCTGTTCTGGTAAAGAAGTCAACCTCTCTCAAATAAGTATTATCTCCCAACCAAAGCATTACATCGGGCCTCTTCTCATGAATGCTGGTATAAATTTCATAATTACCTCCATAAGGTCTTCCAGGGCGATCGACCTCCGGCTCATTCACATAAGCACAACTTCCAAGAGCTACGGAAAAGTTGGGCGGATCGGTACGATATTGCCACAGCGTCTGGGACTGGAAAGTTGTTGGATAATCAAAACTGATCTTTTGTCCATTGATGTACAGGTCGTAATCATACCTTTTTCCAGGACTGACTTCATCTGCAATGCAATGGGCCGTGAAGGCATATTTCTTCTCGGTTTTAACCACTTCCGTGGAAAAAGCAATTTCCGGGTTATCCTGTTCCCAGTAGACAAAATGCACCTCAGCTGCAGCATTGGTCTGTACCCAAAGCATGACCTCTTTCATTTCACAATAACCGAGCATTGGGCCTGATTGCAGGAAGGATTTTTGTGCATGAGATGCAGTAACTGCAAGGACGAATACGATTAGGACAAGTATTTTCTTCATTAGATTAGGTTTTTTATTGTTGTTATGAATTTAGAATGTAAAAAACAAAATTTTATGCAAAAACCTCCGAGGTTTCAATTCCGATCTTTGGGAAGTTTTACATTTTTCCTTTAGCACCTGGTGACCAAAACCTCGGAGGTTTAATTTCCTTTTAATTATCCAGAATAATTCCTACTGTTTCCTCAAGTGAATTTCCAAAAGCAAAAACGCCCTCCTCATGACCTTCCATAACAAACAGCTTCGATTGCTTCAGGTCCGTATTTCTTAAAAGATCAATGATGGAAATAGCCATTTCCGGAGTACCGTAAGTTGCAGAGGAATCCGTTGTGGGCACCTTGTGTAATAAAGACTCCCACATTGTAAGATCATGAATATGAGCAACTGCCTGCACCTCCGGGCATTCCCGATAAATAACCGCGTGGCTCATCGATTCGGAAGAAGCAATAATTGGACCTTCACAATCAAGACAGTTTTTTTCGATATCAACTTTTGTAACCAGGGCAAAATGGGCAGGAGAAAGTTGGGTAACATTTCCCGTTGCCGAACCGGAGATGTAAAAAGCATCAGGATTTCCCTGTATCGGATGTCTAAGACTAATATTCCCAAAACCAATCCCGGATGGATAAGCACCGATAAGGCCAGCCTCAAAAAGTTGTTGCCGTGCCATTATAAGCTCATGAAGATCCTCCATCGGATAGGCCGGAGTTTCGGCCCACCTGGAATTAAATTTGATATAACCTTCATCAATCATAGGAAATCGGATTTTCCATCCATTGCTGGTTAAACCGCCATTTCGGGGCTGAACATCTGAACAATGGATCTCTCATTGGCCTTGCAAATACCTCTGTCTGTGATCAATGCTGAGACCAGTCTTGCGGGAGTGACATCAAAGGCATAATTGGCCACAGGGCTGCCGGCAGGAGTCAGTAAAACCTCCGAAGTGCCGTGTTCATTTTTTCCATAGATATATTTGACCTCATGATCACTGCGCTGTTCAATCGGAATTTCCTTTAATCCATCCTGTAATTCAAAATCAAAAGAGGACACTGGAAGAGCGACGTAAAACGGAATATCATTATCCCTTGCAGCCAACGCTTTGAGATAAGTACCTATTTTGTTACAAACATCCCCTTTCCTGGTAGTTCGATCACTACCCACTATGACCATATCCACCATACCATGCTGCATCAGGTGACCACCGGTATTGTCCGGAATAACGGTATGAGGAACTCCGTGCTGTAATAATTCATAGGCCGTCAAACGTGCACCTTGATTCCTTGGACGTGTTTCATCTACCCAGACATGCACATCGATGCCTTTATCAAAAGCGGCATAAATAGGTGCAAGCGCTGTTCCATAATCCACAGTTGCCAGCCAGCCTGCATTACAATGGGTAAGAATATTCACCGTTCCTCCCCTCTTGATCTTGCTAACCGTTTCAATCAACGGAAGCCCATGCAAACCAATTTGGCGACATTGTTCTGCACTTTCATCAGCTATGGCCTGGGCTTCATTCAGACACGCTTCTGCAACCAGAGAAAGATCTTCACAGTTATCAATCACCTGCTGCATTCGTCTCAGGGCATAAAAAAGGTCAACGGCTGTGGGTCTTGTTTCGGCCAGAGCAATGAATGCCCGCCCTATATGTTTTTGAAAACTTTCGCTATTCAATGCTTCCCGCACGGCAAAATACATTCCAAATGCAGCAGTTGCACCGATCAAAGGAGCACCTCTCACATGCATCTCCCGGATAGCTTCGGCACAATCCTGCATGGATTTTAGGTCTTCAATAATAAATTCGTGTGGAAGTGGCCTTTGGTCAATGATCTGAACCACATCGGCAGCATCGTCCTTTAACCAAATGGAACGATAGTATTTGTTGTTTATTCTCATGAAATAAAGGCGATTAGGCAATTTCCGGGGCCATCCAAATACTTCGGTTACAATCCGGCAATCCTTGAATTAATTCGAGCGCCAGAAATATGGGGTAAACAACACCAAAACGGTGAAAAGCTCCAGACGACCAATCAACATAAGAAAAGCCAGGATTACTTTAACTTCTCCCGACAGCCAGGCAAAATTATCCACCGGGCCTACCTTTCCGATCCCCGGGCCAACATTCCCGAGGGAAGTAGCCACAGCTCCGATAGCCGTCATAAAATCAATGCCCATAAAGGTAAGCAATACAGACCCAACTAAAAAGAGCAAAAGGTATAATAAAAGAAAAATTATTATATGGGTAACAATCTTCCCCGGAACCGCCTGCCCGTCGAGCTTTAATGGGATAACTGCCCGGGGATGCAGGATGCGTTTGAACTCCAGAAATGAATTTTTAAAATAGACATAATGCCTGATAATTTTTATACCTCCGGCAGTGGAACCAGCACTGGCACCAAGAAAGAGAAGAATGAAAAACAACATCGTCAACCCGGACGACCATTGAGTATAATCTGCGGTAACATAGCCGGTGGTTGTGATCAGTGAAATGATCTGGAAAATACTGTCCCTG
>QQUB01000688.1 GCA_008501835.1 Bacteroidota bacterium | reverse complement strand
ACTGCTCCTCAATCGGGAATGAATGAAGTCGGGCTTACCTTTTAGCGATTAGTTGCCTATTACCCAAAACAGGATAATCCATTTTTAAATAGAATTAAAATTACCGATGAAGTTGACTACCTGACGGACATCCTGCATAAATGCGCAACCATTGCAGAAGTAAAAAATTACATTCAACAATACGACCACAGCATATTTATTGACGATGTATATATCTATATTGACAGTTCAGGGAAATACTTGATCGTAGAACCATACAACTTAATAGAAGGGAATGACCCTTATTACGTTTTATCCAATTTTTGTCCATCCATAACAGATAACGAGCAAGCAAGAAAGCTTGATAGGTACAGGAACGGAGAAGATTTTTTAAAATCTCAGGAGATAAATCCCTCGTTAGCTTTTTGTTCGGCCCTTTCAGATACCATGCATGTTTGCAGAAGCAGAAATGGAGATGGCACATTGCTGACATCAATTTGGGATACACAAGAAGGATTGGTGAATTTGTATTTTTATCACACTTTCGAATCAACCGTTCAGTTTAATTTGGCAGAAGAGTTAGAAAAAGGAGATCATATGATCAATATTCCCAGCCTGTTTCCAGAAAACAAGGAATTTGAAAGACTTGCAAATTACAAGACGCCTTTTAATACTCCTGAATTAAGAGTTTCACTTGTGCTTTTAGGTGGAATTTTAACATTATTCTCCTTTCTGTTGGGTTTTTCCCTGATCCGCAATAAAAACTCTGAGGTCACTCTAAAGAATGTATTTTTTATAGGGGCAATGAATTTATTACTGACAGGTTATTTATTCGTTTTGGCCACCAATATATACATCTACTATTTTGATGCTCCATACCGACATTACAGTTCAAATTTAATTAGTGTTTCATCATACACTCCCTTTTTACTGCTCTTGATTATAGTTCCTTTGACTTCATTTACCATAAAGCGATTTAAATCAGTCAAAACGAAAAGGTGGATAAAGGCTATTTTAGTGTCCAATAACCTGATTTATCTAATGCTATTGGTAAGTTTTGGTTATTGGGGGTTGTACAGCATTTGGAATTAAAATAAGTAAGCACTTCTCCTTTAGTATATTCGATTTCATTAAACTAAAAAGTTCTGATTTATAAACCAGAACGATAAGACAGTTTTGTCGCTGCATCTTTGCTTCAAATTAAAAAACAAAATAAAATCATGCGTACACTCCTTAATTCACAATTCCTGGCAGTTGTCGTATTGGCTATCACGCTGACCTTAGGTTCCTGCTCCTTTACCCGGCACACCTCAAACCCGGATTCAATTTCACAAGAACCGTCCCAATCGATTCTGGAAGAGCATAATGTACCTGGAGGGCGTGAAATATTGGAACTTCCGGAAGGATTACCCATAGCTGCATTTAGCTCAGGTGGTGCAAAAGAAAAAGCATTGGAAGATTTTATTGAAGATCAGAAAGTAGCCGGCCTCCTTATTTTACATGATGGAAAGATACGGATGGAACGCTATGCGCTTGGACATAGTGATACAAACCTGTGGTCTTCATTATCCGTTGCAAAGTCTGTAACGAGTACGCTTGTGGGTGTTGCTATCAAGGATGGATATATCAAGAGCGTGGACGACTTTGTAACAGATTACCTGCCCAAATTAAAAGGGAGCGCCTTCGATAGTGTGACCATCCGTCATCTCCTTACCATGACCAGCGGTGTAAAATGGAACGAGTTCTACACAGGTCCGGATTCTGACATCGCCGGGTTTGATAACGATTCCATCGTGGATGGCATGAAAGCGATTGTAAGCTATATGCGGCGTTTACCAGCCGTAGCAGAGCCCGGTAAGAAGTTTAACTATAGTACAGGTGAAACTCACCTCTTAGGTGCCCTTATCAGCTCAGCGACCGGTCAAAGCTTGTCGCACTACCTTTCTTCCAGGATCTGGATCCCTTATGGCATGGAGCAAACTGCTACCTGGAGACTGGACCGCACTGGGCAGGAATTGGCAGGCTGTTGCCTTCAAATGCGGCTTCGGGATTTTGGAAGGTTTGGACAATTCGTGCTCGAAGATGGATACATTAACGGAGAATCCATTGTACCCGACGACTGGTTCGAGACAGCAACCCAAATACAAATGCCGCTATGGCCCGGCGGAGGTTATGGTTATGGGTGGTGGATCTTTAATGGCAATAGTTTCGAGGCATTGGGGATTCATGGCCAGAAGGTATATATCGACCCATCAAGGAAACTTGTGATTGCCATCAATAGTGCATGGCCGGAAGCTGACAGCAACGAGCGACATTTCGCAGTCTCTAGTTTTATAAGATCCATTACTAACGAGATTGATAAAGAGTAAAAAACAAAAACTTATGAGTACAGGACAAAATCCGGATATTATTATTCGGGAAGGAAACCTCCGAGGTTTTGGGCACCGAAAGCAGCAAAATTATGGGGAAATTGACCTGAAACTATACATGAAACCTCGGAGGTTTTTCCAAATTCATAGTTTTGTCCTATACTTAAGAAAAACTTATTAAATGAAAAAAGTAGATAATCCATCCCAAAAAATGGCTGAAACAAGTCTCATCCATTTTGGAAATGGTCCTGGCTCTCTTTTCTTGTAGTATCTCTTGCTTATGCAGGGCATTCATTTTATGCTCCTTCTAACGATATTGAATCTACAGCCTTAAACAAAACTGATGATAAATAAATTATATAGATTTCTATCCAGGCCTTTTATCGTAATAATCGTAATGATTATTGCACCAATATTATCTATTGCTGATAGAAATTACGGGTATTTCTTTGGTCTTTTTATAGCATTATTCCTGTTGTGGAAAAGTGGCTGGGACTGGCCAAAATTTGGATTTGGGCAAAAAATAAGTTTAAGCACCATATTAAAAGGTTTATTACTTGCTGTAACCATATTTGTTGTAGTAGACATCTGTATTCAGCCATTCCTGGAAATCTATTTTGGTGAAATTGATTTAAGTTCGATAGATGATATCAGAGGGGATTTTGCCAGCTTTTTTATTTTATTCCTAATAATGTGGGTATTTGCAGCATTTGGAGAAGAATTCCTATTTAGTGGGTACTATATGAAGCATTTAGCTGAGTTTTTGGGGAATACAAACAAAACATGGCTCGTTTCAGCTATTATACTATCAATCTATTTTGGCGTTTCCCATAATTATCAGGGAACATCCGGAATGATTGCTGTTGGATTAGCAAGTAGTATATACTTCTTTACATTTTACAGGAATAGAACAAATCTTGCTTTACTTGTTTTTGCTCACGGATTTTATGACACGATTGGATTAACGCTAATCTATTTAAATGAAGACCGAATATTTTATAATTGGGCTTTGAAACTGATGAGTAATTGATAAAACGCCAAACAAAAAGAGCGAGAACTACTCAACCACTCACAGCAAGCCATTCTGCCATAATATGAAAAACAAAAATTATGAGATTTGCCATAACTTTTATGTTGCTTTTATCCACTAGCTCTTTTGTAAAAGGCCAAAACATAGACATTGATTGGTACAGTGAGACAACAAGTAACGGAGTAATAATACAGAACAGCTTCCCAAAAGGTGGACCCTACAAAGGACCAACAACAGAACATTTTAATTATAGCTATCTGGTATTCTTTTCCCGGGTAATTAATGAAACCGGCAAACCTTTAGAACTGGACATTCATTTTTCTGCGGATTCCATTGCCATCCCAAATTCCCCCGGCACTTTCGTGAAGCTATTTCTGCCTCCGGACATCATGACGCTTGATAAGCGAAGTTTGTTCAGCTATGGAGTTACAGAGCTGGAGTCTTTTAATGAATCCACCAGTTTTGAAAGAAAGTTAAACCCTGGGGAGGATTGTCTTTTTTATGTTGTTGCCATCTTTTACCAGACAAATGCTGATGCATGGAATCAGGAAAGAGGCGGTAATCGCACAGAACTGGTTTTAAAGGGACAAGACCTTTTTTATAAAATGCCCCCTCAGATTGATTCCTTGCATTGTGGACATATTATTTTTAAAAAATGAATTCTAAAATCTTACTCGGACTCCTAATCGGGCTTATGGCCTGCTCCTGCAAACAACAAATAACATTGAAAAGCGGACTGCTGATTGATAACAGCATTAACCGGGGAATTAATTACACGGACCCACAGGGAATGGATCACAGTATCAGATATATACCTATTACCATAACTAACGACAGTACCGTTTCCATTCATGTTCAAATAGCTTTCTCAAAGGAATACAATTATCCACATCCCCATAGTGAACAGCAGTTTAAGCTAATTCCATTGCCGTTGGAATGGGCACGGGATGGAGCAGACATTTCAGAAAGCATGATTGATGAATTACCGGCTTATATTGAAAACCCTATCTTAAAGGAAACAATTGAGCCTGGTGAAAATATGGTTTTAGCCATAGGATCCCTATATCCCCGGCCAGCGAAAACATCCGGTGTCCTTCCAAGGTTACTTTTTGCACAAAGCGATACAACAACTTTTCCTGGATGTGATTGGCTCATGGGAAAAAAGCCTTCATCAAATCAACAAATACCCCTGGGGCTTAAAATCATTTCCGGCGAAAAATGTATGATCATTCCTTGCGGTGAAATTTCTTACCCCAAACATTAATCCAAAAAGAAACCAACAAACTCCCCAATTACAATTTATTATCTTTGGCGCCCTATGAATGAATATTTTAGGACAATCATTCTGCAAAGGACCGGAGCATCTGCTTTAGTTGAGAAAGAGGTCATCCAGGAATTGTGGAGTGGATACGGAAAAATCATACGAGTCGGATTGGACAATGCTTCTGTAGATAGCGTAGTCGTAAAGCATGTCAAATTGCCTGTCAATAACCATCACCCCCGCGGCTGGAATACAGATATTGGCCATCAGCGTAAGGTAAAGTCATATCAGGTAGAAACCACCTGGTATGATAAATTCAGTAAAAACAGTGCTGCCCGCCTGCCCCAATGTTTAGCTATTGAAACTCAAGGTGATGAGGTACTTATGGTGCTGGAAGATTTGGATGCAGCAGGTTTTCCCTTGCGAAAGCGGACTGTCCGGTGGGAAGAAATAGCTGCCTGTTTGCAATGGCTGGCAAAATTTCACGCAAGTTATCTTGGAAAAACCCCGGATGGACTCTGGGAAGTAGGCACCTATTGGCATTTGGAGACCCGACCACAGGAATTAGCCGTTTTGGATGATCAACGGTTGAAGGAAGCAGCTCCCTTCATTGATGAGCAACTGAATACATGTGAGTACAAAACCTTTGTCCATGGAGATGCCAAACTGGCCAACTTCTGCTTTTCTCCTGATGGTCAGGTTGCCGGGGTTGATTATCAGTATGTAGGCGGCGGATGTGGTATGAAAGATGTCGCGTATTTCGTTGGGAGCTGTCTGGACGAAAGTGAGTGCGAACGTTTCGAAGCACAAATCCTGGATACTTATTTCAAACACCTTCAAAGTGAATTACAGGAAAGAAATGAAGCACTGGAACAGGAGTGGCGGTCCTTATACCGGGTAGCCTGGGCGGACTTTCATCGCTTCCTTAAAGGATGGAGTCCCGGCCACTGGAAAATCAATAGTTATAGTGAACGAGTTACAGAAGAAGTGATCGATAGCTTATAAAGTATGTCTAAAAATTAATTCAAGTGATTTCCGGAAACTATAATTTTATTTTAAATCCAATGGAAAAATTGATGAAATGGAAAAATAGATTTATGGGAAAGGAAACTTCTTTTCAATTATCCATCCTTCCAGGTATCCAGACTTATTGATAAATTTAAAGCCCACAATAAACATCTAATTTTTCAATAGATAAAAATTTAACCAAGCTCTTAAATGGATCTGTCCCATCTTTGTAATATAGCCATCAAAGCAGCCCTTTCCGCAGGGAAGATCATTCAGCAACATATGAATGATGATATTTTGGTGGAGAAAAAGCAAACAGGGACCAGCTATGCTGCACAAGTCGTAACCGAAGTAGACAGAAAATGTGAAACGGCAATTCTTACTCATCTGCTTCCCACCTGTGACGAGTTTGATTTAGCCTTTTTATCAGAAGAGACCGAAGATGATGGCAGTCGATTGGAGAAAGATTTCTTCTGGTGCATCGACCCTATGGATGGAACCCTTCCATTTATCAATAAACAACCGGGGTTTTCTGTATCTATCGCTTTAATCGCAAAAGATGGCACCCCCTGTATTGGAGTCGTGTTTGATCCCAGCACGAATATCTTATACCACGCCATCAAAGGAAATGGTGTCTTTAAGAATCATTCCCCCTGGCAAATAAAGCATACCAATGATCATTTAACCTATGTGACAGATCGAAAGCTGAAGGATACACCCCACGCAGCTCAAATTGAAAAGTTGCTCCAGGAAAAGGTAAAGCAATTGAACTTGAAGGGGATAAAAGAAATTTCCGGAGCTGGCTCCGTATTAAATGCCATCCTTGTATTGGAAAATGGTCCGGCATGCATGCTAAAGCTCCCCAAAAAAGAAAACGGCGGAGGCAGCATATGGGATTTTGCGGCTACGGCCTGCCTTTTCCAGGAGTTAGGGTTGCCTGCAACAAATTTCGAAGGAGACAGGTTAGACCTGAATAGAAAAGATGGCACTTTCATGAATCACCAGGGAGTGTTTTTTGCTAATTAGGCTGTTGGCTTATAATGGTTTGTTTTAAATCCTTCAAATTAGGACCCACTCCCCTATTGTCAAAAGGCTATTCATTTTGAATAAGAGTATTCAAAAAGCCGTACTCACCGAATTCATTCGGTGCGACAAGCCGAATGAATCTTAATTGACCAGGAAGACAGGTTCGGCGAGTACGAAATAATTGAGAAAAACGGGCTCAATTCTAGCCTATAAAAAGAAGGGAAGTAAGCCAAATTATCAAGAGGGTTTTATCCTTCCAGTTCCACCATAACACCTCGACAAATTCAACTTGGGAAATATCAACCATCAAACATAAAATCCAAGTTGGAATAAACCTCGCGGTTACTTGCCTTTTTGGGTAGTAAACGGTTATTTTTATCTTGTAATAAACAAGTTAGGCCAAATAAAACATGCGAATTAAATACGTCATATTAATTATCATTTTAGGGGTCGGGATTGCTCTTGACTGGATTTTATTCATGCAATGTGAAATTATTGAAGATGACACAAGAGCAATTCTTGCTTTTATTTCGACAGTTGGACTCCTGTTTAGTGTCTTTCAAGTTGTGTTAAACATTTTTCGACAGAACGATATAAGGTTGAAAGACCTTAGAGTAGTGGAGTATAAGGAGTTTAACAATGTTTTGAATGAAATCAGAAAAGCATGTGACGAGAACATGATCCAGGAACTTGAAAATGCGCCTAATTTAGTATTTCGACTATTCAACTCAACAAACCATTTCGCTTCATTGATAATAGCAAATGACGACTATCTCTTTCCGAATATCAAGGAAACTAAAGAGGCCTTAGAACTAAAAGAAACAATGGACCGAATAAGAAATCGAGCCGACAAACTTAGATATGACATGGAAAAAATTGACGTGGAAGCACATCCAGTCTTAATAATGAATTGGCATAATGAAACCAGAGATTTACTCGCCGATTTCGGAGAAAAGAGATTGACATTTATGGCATTGATAAGGAACAAAATAAAATAACTTGGCCTAACATTTGGTATAAAATATATGGCAGTCAGTAGGTTAAGCAAATTCTTCGGCTCGCATCTAATTTTGGCATCGGTGGAAAGTGAAACGCCCCGAAGTGCCATACATTTCATACCAAAAAGCCGTTGTACACAATTGAATAAAAACAAAATCGTGTTAAAAATTAAGATTTCAATATTATTTCTCGTTTGTTGTATTCAGTTACAAGCTCAAAAGAACATTTTTTGCAAATTCCCATATATCGAAATAGTAAATCAGGACTATTCCGTAGAACAATTATTGTCAGATCTTCAATGGGAAACTTTAAAAATATTTTGCGATACCACAGAAGGTCATTACGCTTATGTTACTAATGAAGTTAATACTACAACATACCGTTATGTTAAA
>QQUB01000140.1 GCA_008501835.1 Bacteroidota bacterium | reverse complement strand
TATACCAATGTTTACGATTCTAACGGAAATTCCTCCAATAAACCAGAAGCCCGGATCATTGGGGAATCCTCTGCTTCGGAGTTCCCTCAGGATGAAAAAACGGTTTATTTGTTTGGGAGTGGTGCTGAAAAATGCGTTCCATTTTTACCTCCACCAAAATTCCAGATAATGGATGTAAAACTTTCTGCAACGAACCTCGTTCCATTAGCCCTTGAAAAGTTTGCACAAAAGGATTTTGCTGATCTGGCTTATTTCTCCCCTTTTTATCTGAAGTCTCCGAACATCACAAAGGCGAAACCTAAGTTATAGCAATCAGAAATACTATTTTTTGGAAAAATAGTATTTCTATTACCAGCAACCAGCAACCAAATTACTTCACCTCTGTCACCTTAAGCATATTGGTACGTAAACGATCCTGGAGCGGCATGCTTCCCGTATTGATCAGAATGTCCCCTTTTTTGACTCGTTTTTTATCCTTCAGAATCTGTACAACGTCTTCTATGGTTTCATCCGTAGTGGTGAAACGGTCGTAATAGAAAGATCGGACACCCCAAACCAGGTTCAAAGTCGCCAGGATTGGTTCGTGTGAAGAGAATATAAAAACCTTGGCTCTTGGGCGATAACTGGAAACCTTAAAGGCAGTGTACCCGGATACGGTAAGCCCCAAAATGGCCTTGGCACCAACCTCATCCGCAATTCTTCCGGAATTGAAGCAAATGCCATCTGATAAAAAGGTCTCAGAATCAGGATCGGCAACCGGTTTATGAATCTCATTATACGGGTAATCCTTTTCCGCCTCAGCAATGATGCTGTTCATAGCCTTAACCACCTTTACAGGGTGCACACCTACAGAAGTTTCACCACTCAGCATAACTGCATCCACACCATCCAAAACGGCATTGGCAACATCTGTCACCTCAGCTCTGGTAGGCGTTGGGTTGGTGATCATACTGTCCATCATCTGGGTGGCAACGATCACAGGTTTTGCCTTTTGAATACATTTTTCAATGATCATCTTTTGCAGTCCTGGCAGCCTTTCGATAGGCACCTCAATACCCAGGTCTCCACGCGCGATCATGATTGCATCAGTAGCTTTAATGATTTTGTCGATCTTATGTATAGCCTCTGGTTTTTCAATTTTGGCAATTACTTTTGCCGTATGACCAGCAGCTTTGATCTTTTTCTTCAGGTTTTTAATATCCCTTGAAGACCGTACAAATGACAAGGCAATCCAATTGACGGGCTGGGTTAAAATAAAAGCAAGGTCATTTTTATCTTTTTCAGTCAGGGAAGGCAGAGAAATTTTGGTATTCGGCAGGTTTACGCCTTTGTTTGATTTCAAGGTACCTCCAAAAAGGCACTTAAGCTGCACCTTACTTTTTTGGTCTGTACTGATTACCTCAAATTCCAGCTTACCGTCATCTACAAGCACCTTCTCCCCAACATTTACATCCTGGGCGAATTGCTTGTAGCTCATATAAATCTTTTCCTTGGTACCGACACACTTCTCACTGACAAAGGTAATCACATCGCCAGGGTTAACGGTCAGACCTTTGCCGGCCATTTCCCCAACTCTGAGTTTTGGACCCTGCAAATCTGCCAGGATACCCACGTGATATATGTGGTCCTCGTTTATTTGATTTATCTTTTCAATAGTCTGCTTATGCTCTTCATGGCTTCCATGAGAAAAATTAAGCCTGAAAACATCTACTCCTTCTTTGGCCAGCTTAAGCAAGGTATCGAAACTATTTGACGCCGGGCCGATAGTAGCCACGATCTTGGTATTTTGATCAAAATTACTTGTATCGCCGTTCATGTCATGATTTTGTTTGCAACAAAGGGTTTAAAAAAAGCAAAGGTAAAAAAATGGAATAAGTGTCAAAGCTACAATATCATAAATGTGTTAAATACCCGCATATTTATTACAAAAAACAGATAAAAAGTGTTTCAGCAGACTGATTAAAACAAGGAGTGAAAAAAGTATCCCTGGTACCGGATGATAAAATACTAAAGAAAAACCTTGGTTATAAAAAGAGTTATTTTTTACTTTGCAGCGAATTCGTAAACAAAATAAGCGAATATTATGTCTAACATTGCAGAAAGAGTAAGCAAAATCATCATCGATAAATTAGGTGTTGAAGAGTCAGAAGTAACCCCTGAGGCACACTTCACTAATGATCTTGGCGCTGATTCACTCGATACGGTAGAATTGATTATGGAATTTGAAAAAGAATTCGATGTTTCAATCCCTGATGAAAAAGCTGAACACATTGAAACAGTTGGTCAAGCTGTAGAATTTCTTGAATCAGAATTGAAATAAAAGGTTCTAAGTTTTACTGACTGCTATAAATCCACAGGCCGTACCCCGGCTTGTGGATTTTTGCTTAATTTACAGCCAAATAAAGCCTAAGCTCACCAAAAAAGGCTACTTTTACTCATATTTTGGCAACAATTTCGAATTATGAAACGTGTAGTTGTAACTGGTATTGGTGCCCTGACTCCTATTGGTAATGGTGTAAGCGGTTACCTTAAAGGATTGCAGGAAGGTATCAGTGGTGCAAATATCATCACTCAATTTGATGCCTCCAATTTTAAAACTCAATTCGCCTGCGAACTGAAGGACTTCAATGTAGGCGATTTTATGCATGTAAGGGAAGCCCGTCGTCTCGACAGGTTTACTATATTGGCCGATATTTCCGCTGCAGAAGCAATAGAAAATTCCGGCCTCGACCTCGAATCAGTTAACCATGACAGAGCCGGAGTTATCTGGGGAGCCGGAATCGGAGGTTTGTCAACTTTGGAAACCGAAATCGAGGGTTTTATCACAGGAAGCGGCACTCCCCGCTACAATCCTTTCATGATCCCTAAAATGATCCCTGATATCGCAGCGGGTCATATTTCAATAAAATATGGGTTTCGTGGCCCGAATTATGCTACGGTTTCTGCCTGTGCATCCTCTTCACATGCCATTGCGGTAGCAGCGGACCAGATCAGACTTGGCCGTTGTGACATTATGGTCACCGGAGGTTCTGAGGCAGTTGTTACCAAAGCTGCAGTTGGTGGTTTCAATGGCATGAAAGCACTTTCTACAAGGAACGATGATTATCTGACAGCCTCACGGCCTTTTGACGCGGAACGAGACGGTTTTGTGCTCGGTGAAGGTACTGCTACACTGATCCTTGAAGATCTCGATCATGCCAGAAAACGTGGTGCCACTATCTACGCCGAAGTCGTAGGTTATGCAGCTACAGCCGATGCTCACCATATTACCGCACCTCACCCGGAAGGTCTTGGAGCGAGTAATGTAATGAAACTGGCACTCGAGGATGCCAAATTGAATCCGGAAGATATTGACTATATAAACGTGCACGGAACGTCCACTCCTTTGGGAGATATTGCAGAAACGCTTGCAATTAAGAACGTTTTTGGCGATCATTCGTATAAACTGAATATTAGCTCAACAAAATCCATGACCGGACACTTACTTGGTGCCGCTGGCGCTATTGAGGTTCTGGCCGGGATTTTGGCAATTAATCATAATTTTGTACCACCGACGATCAACCACTTCACTGATGACCCTGAGATTGATCCTAAGCTGAATCTGACATTTAATGAGGCTCAGGAACGTAATGTGAATGCTGTATTAAGTAATACATTTGGGTTTGGTGGACATAATTCATCTGTTATTGTCAAAAAGTTTGAGGATTAACAATTGTTCCTTTAGCAATTATCTAAAGTCAGCAATTAAAAGGTTTTATGGGATTTACTAATCCTGCTCATTCGGTGATTTGTAATTTTCGCAAATCACCCAATAGGCAAAACGTAAATCCCACAGAGCCATGCTGCAATCAGTATGATTATTAAAGCCTACAATTAAATTCCTCCTGCTTTTTGTTTTTATAAAAGACTGATTGGAGGAGTTGCGCAAAAAAAATTCTATTTCCCGTTGATAACGGGCTGAAAGGTGATGTGATCACTTAAAACTCCGGATATTTTTTACTGCCCAGCTTCTGCATCCATACCGCTTACCGGGATGGTATGCTTTCAGTATTAAATATTATTGTTTTGCGGTTCTTATTCAGATTTTACAATTTCTACCTGGCCCGGGAAAAACACTTCGCCAGACGGTTGAGATCTCTTATTGGTTTCACCCCGTCAAACCTCAACATTTTCATCCTGGCTTTCTCCCATAAGTCAAACCAATCGGAAAAAGCCTATGCTATTCAGAACAATGAACGCCTGGAATACCTCGGGGATGCTGTTCTGGGTACGATTGTTGCGGAATATCTTTTCAAGAAATATCCACACGGGAATGAAGGTTTTCTTACCAAAATGCGATCCAAGATCGTCAAAAGGAAAGCACTCAACCAAATCGGTGACAGCATGGGACTCGACACCTTGCTCGCGGAATACAACAATACCCGCCTGAGTCGGTCCATGTTGGGCAATGCAGTCGAAGCCCTTGTAGGTGCAGTTTACCTGGAAAGCGGATACACCGGCACAAAAAAGTTTGTCATCAAAAAAATCCTGAAAAGGTATGTCGATGTCCATGAACTCGAGAACTTTGATGACAACTACAAGAGTCAGTTGCTCGAATGGTGTCAAAAAAGCGGGAAGACCGTCAGTTACAAACTGGTTTCCAGGTATAAGGCTGACAAGCGCGATCGCTTCAAAGTTGCCGTTATGATCAATGGTCAGAAAATAGCAACAGCCGACGATTTCAATAAAAAAAGCGCCGAACAGCTGGCTTCCGAAAAAGCTTTGTCTATCCTCGATATTCACCTGGAGAATAATAGTGCCAGATAAGAGACTCGCAAGCTCGTTGTTTCAGGCTCACTGGGTGGGCTGTCCCGGCACTGCGTGCACGAGGATCTCCCGTTGGTCGATTTGAGATTGTTTCACATAGTTTAATGTCGTTTGAAATGGTCAAACACAATATCAAACCACATGAAACAGCGAACGAAGTGAGCATAAAACTACATGAAACAGCGAGCCTGCGAGTACTCAAACGGTGAGCGCAGCGAACAACCAGTAACCAGCAACTTGTAACCAGCAAACAGACTTCATGTCCTTCATTTGGTCCACAGAAAATATTCGGGCTTTGGCTCCTGACGGGCTTACCTTTAACCAGGCGAGGGGTATTTTTTTTGGTAATAAATGGTTATCCCTTTCCGGAAATGAACATTTCGTTTGGGGGGTCTACCCCGCCGGTCCCAACTGGAGGTTTCAGACAGCGGTAAAACTGAAGGAACCTACTTTCTATTGTTCCTGCCGTAGCCGTACACGTCCCTGTAAACACAACCTGGCTTTACTGCTTACTCTGCAACGGAACAGCGACACCTTCCTGATCACCAATGAACTGCCGGACTGGGTCCAGTCTTGGCAGGACAAACAAAATCCAAAACCCAAAGCCCCCCTGAGTGAAGAAGAGATCCTCATCCGCGAGCAAAGAAAATCGGCCGGCAGGGACAAGAGAATTACCCAAATGCAAAAGGGTATCCCCGACCTGGAACGATGGTTGAAAAACATCATGGAAAACGGATTGGCGGAAGCCAGGGAATATCCTCCATCCTTTTGGGATGACTTTGCTGCCAGAATGGTAGATGCAAAATTGGGAGGAATCGCCAGGAGAATTCGTTTGATCAAAGATTATCTCGAACTGGAAAACTGGCCAGAGCGATTATTGAGTGACATTGGGGATTTTTACCTGCTCTCCCGGGCTTTTAAAAACCTCGACTACCAGCCACCTCAAAGCCAAAGAGATATTTTGGCAGTCGCAGGGTTGTCAGTTAAGAAATCTGAGGTCCTGGAGAACAAAGGAGTCACGGATGACTGGCTGGTGATGGGGCAGCAAATTGGGACGGAGGAAAAATTAACCTATCGTCGTACCTGGCTCAGAGGTTTAGATACCGAAAGAGATGCCCTGTTATTGGATTATACCTGGGGAAATCAGGGATTCGAAACATATTGGACCATAGGACAGATCCTTGAAGGGGAAATTTGTTATTACCCGGCATCGCTGCAGCAAAGAGGGTTGTTTCGTACATTCCAACCGGTAAAAAAGACCATTACCATCCCTGATGGATTTGGAGATCTGCAGGAATTTGCTGAAGCTTATGCCAAGGCAATTGCCTCCTCTCCCTGGATTACCGGTTTTCCGGTTTTACTTGAAAATGTCGTTCCTCTTTTGCACGAATCTCATTTCTTCCTGGTTGATCAAAAAATGAAACAACTGAGGCTAAGTGATGAATTTCAGGACAAGACCATGAAGCTACTGGCTGTCAGTTGCGGCAATCCGATAACCATCTTTGGGGAATGGAATGGTTATGAACTCACTCCCCTATCCGTTTTTTCAAAAAACAGACTTTTGGAATTGTAACTCACTGCAAAAAATATATAACGCCTATACCCTATCTGAGCAGGGATTTGCTAAATTTGGGCTTTTTGACGGCCGGGAGGCCATTTTAAATCCATGAATTTTGGCAAAAAGGTTTACCATTTCGATGATCAACCCCAACTTGTCCCCCGGGAAAGTTAAGTTCTATGATTTCATCCTGAATATGCTTCCTGTTTTAAAAGTTGGGAAAGTAAACAGAATGATTGCCAGGAATGAACACCTATCCGGCGTGCCGTTTGTCAAAAGCCTTTGTGATGAAGCCGGAATTTTCGTTAATGTAACAGGTATTGAAAACCTTCCCAAAAAAGGTCCGGTGACCATTGTTGCCAATCACCCCGGAGGTGCAGATGTACTAGGCACCATTATCGGACTTGGCGCAGTTCGACCTGACCTTGGGGTACTGGCCAATAAATTAATCTGTGTCGACCAGATCAAAGATCTCGTTATTCCCATAGATATGATGGCCAAAGTGAAAGTTGACCCGGAAATGATCCGGGAAGCCTACCGTAGGAATAAGGTGGTTGTCTTTTTTGCGGCTGGAAAAAATTCCCGATACAATAATGACGGACTACTTCGTGACAGGCGCTGGCGAACCTCTTTTCTGGATTTTGCCAGTGAATTCAACACCCCTATTCACGTGATGAGAATCAATGGGGCTAATACGCCATTGTTTTATAAAGTCTCTAAATTTAGATCCAGATATAAAAGCTTAAAAAACGTCCCCCTGGAAAATATGTTCCAGCTCCGGGAATTACTGAACGGCAAGGGAACTGTTCAGATGTTTTTATCAAAAGCCGTATCTTTCCCTCCATCCCTCAAGCCTGAAAACATATCGGACATACAGTTTAAAAGAAAAAAAGCCGATATTTTACATGATTTCGTCTACCGCATGGATGAAAATAATTTAGAATTTAAATAGGGTATCATTGTGAAAAATAAACTTAAGGCTGAAGAGTTAAATGCCGATCCGGCACAATATTTTGATAACGAAAAAGGCTTATACAACCCTGTCCCTGTTTTCCCTTTTCTAACAGAACAGGACGTTATCGATACGGTAGCAGGCATGATTGACGGAGATATCCTGAGGAAAGAGATTGACACCCTCACTCACCATTCTGAATTTTCAGATTCCATCATTACCAATACGAATTATGTCATCTGCCTGATCCGCTGGCATGAATATCCCGAGCTGGTCAAGATGCTCAGTATCATCCGGGAATGGGCTTTCAGAAGTGAAGGCGGAGGAGTGGGTGATGCCGATTACGATGATTTTGACCTCCAATCTGAAATGGAACAACTCATCATCCTCAACCCTGATGCTGAGGATTTGCATGGTTGTATTGTTGGTGGATACCGTTTTGTCATTCACAACGAACAAACCTACGAGCATGGTCCGATGGGAGATCATTTCCAATTCTCTGAAAAATTCAAACAGGAAAAATGGGTCGAACTGGGAAGGTCATTCATCAACCCATACATCCAGATGCGCGACAAACGGGGATCTATAGATTTTGTCCTGCATGGTCTGGGCTACATCAATGCGAAATATCCTGAAACAAAAGGATTTTTTGGAAAGGTGACCTTATACAACATCTATGAGCAACAGGGTGCAGACGCTTTTTTCCTGGCTGTTGCTAAAAAATATTTCTGTCAAAGTGATGATGTATTTGTAA
>QQUB01000907.1 GCA_008501835.1 Bacteroidota bacterium | reverse complement strand
CTGCCTCAACTCCATATAGTGGTGGCCAGTACAACGGTGAGATCATTTTTGACGCTATCGATCCGTTTATCCTAAGAAGCGTTACGGTTTACACCGATACACCAGGTGAACGAATTGTGGAATTGCAGGACAGCGACGGAAATGTTCTTTTAGCCCAGAGTTTTAATGCTACGGAAGGGCAACAAGTAGTGTTCCTGAATTTTGAGATTCCTCAGGGAACGGATCTCATTCTCACCACAAATGCTGAACAAAACCAGAATACTCTCGGCACTAATTCTCCAAGATTACAAAGAAGTAATATGGATGTCGCATATCCTTATATCGTGGATAATGTAGCTGAGTTAAAATCATCCAATTACGGAATAGAATACTACTACTATTTCTACAACTGGGAAATTAAAACCGTTGGAAAGCTGTGTACCAGTGAAGCCGTGGAGGTGGTTGTTGAATTGGTGCTGGTTGGAACGGAAGATCTTGACAGACCTGAAACCATTTCCGTTTTCCCGAACCCTTCTTCCGGTCAATTCACTCTCGAATTGAAGGAAACTCCAATGGATGGAGATCGTATCAACATTTACAATTTTGCGGGGGCTTTGGTCCAGACAAAGGTAGTTGAAAGTGGTTCTTTGTTACAGGAAGTAATCCTCAACAATAAAGCTGCCGGATTGTACACTATCGAATTTGTAAGTGGGAATAAGGTGTATTCCGGAAAAGTGGTGATTGATTAAATTGCTATTATTGCTGTAAAAAAGGGATCTCGAAATTTCGAGATCCCTTTTTTTATTCCTAATGCTCGCCAGGACATATTTGTCCGATGCGGCTTGGGTGGAGGACTCCTGTCCGACATAATTAAAATACAATCTTCCTCGAAATAACTCCTCGTTCCGTTTCCACTTTAACCACAAACACACCCTTTTGAGTCAATTGTATTTCCCGGCGATCACCTTCCCATGATTTTATCATTTGTCCATTCAGGTTGAACACTTCCACACGAATAACTGATACCTCTTCAGGAATATCAAAAAGCACTTTTCCTTCCACAGCCGGATTTGGATACAAGACAAATCCATCAGTTTGCGGTTCATTAATACTGTTCACTTCCGGAATAAACAAATTAGCCAGCAATTGCTGCTTGATCAAAACGGGTGCACGATCAGCATTGTAAAACATCTCCTCAAATAATTCTACTGCAGGAGTATTAATCGTAAACAATTCACTAACCCACCTTGGAGGAAGGGTCTGGTAATGGACTTTTACGGAGGCATTGACATACCCATCATAGCCATTCATTGGTATATGGAAGTGCACAATATCAGCTCCGGTTCCTTCTTCGCCATTTTCATTTTTATTAAAATCCGGATCAACCAATGCTGTACCGGCGATCACTGTAGTATCATAAACCACATCATCCGTAGTAAACCCGAGTGGAGGTAAACGATTATCCTTTCCGGGAGCATCTGCACGTTCCAAAACGGTTGTAAAATCACCGTTTACGTCAATAGGCACCAATTGGTAGATCTGTACCTGATCCTCCTGGGTGATGACATTATAATGAGGTTCATAATTAGCATCATGGCCAAGCACCTCAAAATCTTCATCCATCTTTCCTGAGTGAAACAATGTATCTCCTGCCTCAGACGTCACCAGGAATTCCACAAAAGCTCTTCGGCTGTTATATCCGGAAGGGAATTTGTGACCGGCCCTGTTTACCAGTTCCAGGTCGAAAAAGGCCGTATCGTTTTCGGCACCTTCAAAACTTAACGAAAGATTTAAAGTCTGGGTCTTGAGCATGGTGAGTGTCTTGGCAATGGTTTCATTAAAGGCGGTTACCTTTCCATCCAAGCCAAGGGTGTCCCGGTTGTTTTTCATCAAATTGAGCATAAAAGTATTCGCTCCGGTCAAATCATGCAAGCCATAAGGCACACGCCCTTCGATTTTCATATTATCCGAAGAAATGACCACTGGTTCTTCCAACCTTGGCATATGGCATGCCTGGCAGGTAATATTTTCATCATTGTAGGTTGAATTGAGCCATTCGTGATAGGTGGCCTGCTCGACAAACTCATTTCCGGTAGGTTGTCCTTCCAAATCCACGGAATGAGTAATAAGTGTATGACAGGAAGCACAAACGCCGGCATCAGTCATATGTGGACCGTAAGCTGGCGTAAAACCAACGTACAATTCCATAGGCGCCTCAAATGGTCCGGGATATGGTCCATAAATCACCCGGGTAGTATCGAATATCATGAATCCGGTATTGTGATCCCCAATATCGGTGGAGCTCATCTTGTGACAAACCGCACAGGAAACTCCGTCCAGGGCAATGGTATCACTTTGCATCTCTTCGATCGTGTAATGCTCCGCACCGGCATACATGGCATTATAATGTCCCATAGGTGCATGGCAGCTCGTGCAAAGGGTTTGCAGCTCATTGGAGTGCCCGGGATTGACAGTGATCTCATGACTCACTTTTGCTAACCAGAATGGATCCTTTGCCGACATACCCATCATGGACGTTGACCAGTCGTCATGCATATTTACATCGTTCCCAAAAAAGTCAACAAGCGCGTTGCCATTGGGATCAAATCCATGGCAGGCTACACATTCTGAGGAAGTGGGAAAGATTTTTGTACTATCTACATTGGGTGGCGGAGGAGAAAAAAACTGTGCATGGCCGGCAGGAATTTTTAATTTTTTTCCCATTACATAATCGGCCTTAGTATAGTTCTTAATGGACAGAAAAGCCAGTCCGAAAACAGCCATGGCTATTCCGTACTTCAAGGAGGATTTGAGATTCATGAATTTGTATTTTCCGTTTAGTAGATAATCGTTGTAACGCAACCCAATGTCTGGGATTGAAAATCCTAAAATTATTATATTTTTGTCCTTTATTTCTAAAAATCCACGACATTATTTGTCAGCCATCATCGCAAACAAACTATGGAAAAACTCGATTCACTCAATCAGGTAGCAGAATTTCACAATACTTTTGGACACCCGGTAGAACCCAATCCAATCATTCCTGCAGAAAAAAGATGCAAATTACGTGTCGCATTACTTGCCGAAGAACTGGAAGAACTCAAAAAAGCCATTGATGACAAAGACATCGTTGAGATCGCAGATGCACTTTGTGACCTCCAGTACGTGCTTTCAGGAGCAGTCCTTGAATTTGGCTTAGGTGAAAAATTCAGAGCCTTGTTTGATGAGGTGCAACGCTCCAATATGAGTAAAACCTGCAATAGCCTGGAAGAAGCTGAGGCTACTCAAAAACATTATAAGGAAACGAGAGGTTTCGATAGTTTTGTTGAGAAATCGGGCGATCATTACCTGGTTTACAGAACAGACGATCATAAGACCTTGAAGTCCATTAACTATTCTCCTGCGGATCTGGATAGTATTTTAGAGAAATAGGAAAGGGACGCGGAGTTTTTTTAACCGCAAAGACGCCAGGAAGCGCAAGGTTCGCTAAGACAAAATCATTGCAAACCTTGCGCTTCTATTGCGCCCTTGTGGTTAAACCTCATTGCCCTCCCTCCAAAAACTTCACCAATCGTTTCCCTGCCTCTTCCCAGGTATATTGATTTCGCAAAGCCATATTTTCAGCATTCTCCGCCAGCTGTTGATGCAACTGACTGTTTTTCGCGATCCTGCAAAGCCTATCCACCAGGTCTGACATATCCTGACCAACCAGTCCGTTAATCCCCTCTTCAACATGATTAGCAGCATTACCCCCATTTAATACCAGTAGTGGCAAGCCTGTCGAAGCAGCTTCCTGGATAGCCATTCCATAAGTTTCCATGAAAGCGGTGGAGATAAACAGGTTGACTTGCGTGTAAAGCGCCCAAATTTCTTCAGGGCTTTTTGGGCCTAAATAATGGAAGTGATTATGCAATACTGAAGAGCTTTCGATGAGGTCAAGACATTTTTGAGTATATCCCGGTTCAAACTGATCACTTCCGGCAAGAGTAATATTTAAGTTAGACGGTAATTTTTTTCTCATAAGAGCTCTGAGAAATGGCTCTATTCCTTTTCTTTCCTGCAGGTTGGCGACCAACAAAGCATTTACTACTTCGAAATCCCTGGAAGGGACCTCAGCTTTTCTATCTAAAGCAGGCTCAATGACCATGATCTTTTCATTGGAAAAGCCTTTGGACTCAAGATAACTTGAGGTAAAATCACTACTGACAAGAAATCCGTCAAATTTCTTCAACAGTTTAGCTTCATGTTCTTCAAACCATTCATCAGCAGAATACCCTTCAGGGGGATAGAGACTTTCCAGGTGATGGACGATCAACCAATTATTATCATTGGGATTTAAATACATTATTTGATCTAAAAACAATGTATCCCAAAACAGAAAGCTGTTGGTTTTGATTTCAGATCGTAACAGATCAACAGGTTGTAAAACAGTACATTCAACCTTCAACCTTTTTAGGGCATTAATGAGATTTGCATTATAAAGATTCCCCCCGGAATGAAAATCATCTGGTGGAGGTATTACAAATATCAATTTAGCCAGATCAGGATTCATAGGAGGCCCATGCTATGTGTGATTCTCCAAGAGTTACTTTGATCTTGCCTGAAAACTGGTCAGATACTTTTTGCTTTACTGTATCATGAATATACCTGGCGAGGAATTCTGTTGTAGTCAACTGACCTTTGAATTGAGGCAATTCGTCAAGATTCTGATAGTTCAACGGATTAAGGACTTCCTTCAAAGCATCATGAGCCAGGGAAATGTCGATCACCACCGCCATATCATTTAATTGTTCTGCAAAAAAGCTTACGTCCACTACATAGGTGGCTCCATGCATCTTCTGGGCCGGGCCAAAACCCGGGTGCGCAAAAGAATGTGCGATCATAATGTGTTGTCTGATTTTTACGCTGTACATATTTGAGGGTTTCAAGTTACTGGTTACTGGTTGCTGGTTGCTGGTTGCTGGTAAAGGTGGTTTATTAAATCTTATTTATCTCTTAATACCTGATACAACACCCCAGTCCATTAAATTCATCATTCCTAAGTTGATTAAAAAAAGCCGGAGTTTCTTCAAATGAGATAACATTGGAGATGTGAGCATCAAAATCTTCCGATCCCAACAATTCAAATACTACCTCTTTCCTCCTCCGATAGTCCCAACGAGAAGTCCTGGCAGCCGGAATTCCGGATACCTGTGAACTAATGATCTGCTTGCGCTTATAATGGAAGTCTGCACCTAACTTCAAGGTCACTTCACGGGTTCCATACCAGCTTAATTCAACTACACTTCCTTCCTCGCCCACACTGTCAATACACAACTGCAAAGCATCTCCGTTAGCTGTTGTATTTATGGCAATATCAAAATATCCTTTTTCAAGATTCTCCACCATTTCGAACCCCATTTCCCTTCCCAATTGTCTTTTCTTTTTGTCCTTTTCCATAATCTTAAGCTCTACTGCCGGCATCATCTTTATTAACCGGGCTACCAGAGAACCTATCATTCCAAAACCAGCCACCAAAATCCGGTCACCAACACTGACCCCTCCATCCCAAACAGCATTAACAGCAGTTTCCAGGTTACTGGCCAGGGCGGCTCTTTTTGCCGGGACATTTTCCGGAATCACAAAAACATCTTCCTGATCTACCAAAACCATTTCCTGATGGGGATGCAGTAAATGCACCCTTCTGCCAGCCAACGGCCCATCATTCATGACTTCTCCAACCAGGGAATATCCATATTTAACCGGGAAGCTAAAATCTCCTTTCATGTAAGGCACTCGCATTGCACTGGCCGCAATTTCAGGTACCAAACCTTTTGCAACAAGTCTTTCGGTACCGGTACTTATGAGGGAATACAGGCTTTTTACCTTAAGTTGATTTACAGAAGGTGTCGTAGGGTCAACCAGTTTTAGAGCCGAATGCTCACTGGAGTTGTGCCATAAAGCTCTGTTCATATTTTATTGACTGGTTTTGATTAATCAACTTAAGTTATTTCAAGTCAGAAAACCTGAAAACATAATAGCATCACCCATTTTCCAAAACCGGAAGGTTTCGAATTGCAACCCATCCGTCACTTGTTCAATATGCGGAAGCTGAATGGCTTGTTTGCCTGAACCAAAAAGCATGGGTGCCAGATGCAACTGCAAAATATCAACTTTTTTGTCTTTAAGAAAATTGGAAGTGGTCATTGGCCCTCCTTCGAGGTATACCGAGTGAATGCCCTTGGAAAACAGGAAATATAGAATTTCCTCAGAGTCAATATGTTTGCCTTCGGAAGGAATTTTGAAATATTCAATTCCTTGCGGAAAATTACAATCTTCGTTCCCGATAACTGTTACGGGTTCAGGACATGCTTTAAGCAAGCTTTCGAAATCATCACAAGTGTGGCCTATGATAACTCTACGGGGGTTTTTACCGGACACCATCCTGACAGTAAGTCGGGGTTTATCAAATTTGACTGTACCACTTCCTACCATAATCGCATCACACAGGGCTCTCATACGGTGGGCATGAATCAGATTTTCCTCATTACCAATCCATTTGGAATGGCCTGTTGCCGTTGCGATCTTTCCGTCAAGAGTTTGAGCGAAATGGGCCACCGTAATTGCCCTTCGGGATTTGATGGAATGTAATTTCAGTAAACAATAGGGAAGGTAAATTTGAAGAAATTTGAGATGCTTGTTTTTGAGTCGACCCTTTTTAACAATATTGATCTCATAGTTATCACTCAACAAAAGCACTGTACTATTTCCAACACTTAATTTCATTCCCGGATCCAATAAAAGGATGATGGACAATTTTTGAGGTCCGAAAGGCTGCAGATGATCCAAAGTAACATGGCCGTCCAATACCAAATGACAGTAGGAAACATTTCCGTCACTATCATCAATGAGGGATTTCAGTTCGAGTAGCTTAAGCCATAACTTTTCTTTCATACAGAAAGCAATTTGACGTCTCTGTCTGTATGGGGCTTAAAGTTTATACATATGCCCCATTTCATCCTGCTTTGTCTTCAGGTAACCGCGATTATTGTCATTGGGTTTGATAACGATGGGCACTCTTTCCGTCACTTTTACAGGACCGTTTTCAAAGGCTTCGATTTTTTCCGGGTTATTGGTCAGCAGTCTGATTTCTGATATTCCAAGGGTGACAAGCATTTCCACAGCAATATCATATTGACGGGCATCACGCTCCAAACCCAGATGCAGGTTTGCATCGACAGTATTCAAACCACTATCTTGTAAATTATAAGCTTTCAACTTATTGATGATCCCAATTCCACGCCCTTCCTGACGCAGATATAAAACCAGTCCTCCCTGCTCAGCAGCCATTTTTAATGCCATATCCAATTGTTCCCCGCAATCACAGCGTTTGGAACCAAAAAGATCTCCGGTTATACACTCTGAATGTACACGGGTAAGCACCGGACCGGAAGAGATGTCACAAGATTTATGAACCAAGGCCAAATGTGGCATCCACTCATTTTCATTATCCGAAAACGCGATCATATTGAATTCTCCCCAGGGTGTAGGGATCATGGCTTCTGCCTGTTTTTTCATCAATTTTTATTTAAAAAAGTTCCCGGTTAATTCTCCTGCCGGCAACTTTATCGTTAAATGTCAAAATCAACCAAATTCCTGACTTCGTAAGGAATTACAACTTACGGCCGGGTTTTGTTCTATTGAAATAGATTTTGGTAATGATTTTGGCAAGCTCCAGTTGCAAAATTAACAAAATCCTTCAAAAGAATTTCACCTAGCCTCTCAAGGAAGGACTTTCTTTTAAAAAGCCTCTTTTCTAAATTTGTCACAAATACACGAATTTCGATTATTTATTGGTGGCACGAATGAAGTTTTCTCCAGTATTTTCCCTAAAGAACGGCTATGAAGAGGTAGTAGGTGAATTAGTGCCTTTTTTTTCAAATGTTATTCGTGTATTAGTGGCTTTTCCTTTTAAAAGAAACTTTTACCTCTTGAAGTCAAAAATCCATCCGCTGAGGAGCAATATTCATACGCACTCCTCCGCCCAAATAAAACACCTTTTGATCAAGCGCATCCATCTCACTGTTTTTTGTGCGATAGAATCCTCTTACATCCAAAAACAGG
>QQUB01000826.1 GCA_008501835.1 Bacteroidota bacterium | reverse complement strand
AGGCGGCGGAGCAATATGAAACTGCGATCAATAACCTGCCTCGTGATCAATATGCCGTGACCCAGCTGGCCAGTTCTTTCATGCGACTTCAAAAATATGATGAAGCGGTTGCCACCTATGAAAAGGGAGCAAAAATACTCAGGGACGACTATGTATTTGCCTTGAATTTGGGGGAACTTTATCGCCGAAAAGGAGATATTCCCAAGATGATCGATAACTACCTGAATAGTCTGGTCATGAACCCTGAGCGGTCCAACCAGATCAAAACCTACTTTCAGCGTTACCTTTCCGAAGATGATTTCCTGGAATTGCAGGCCAAGCTTTACGAACGCATCCAGGACGATGACCAGTCGATTCCCTATGTGGAAATGCTGACCTGGGTATTTATCCAACGTAAAGATTACAAAAGCGCTTTCCGTCAGGTAAAAGCCCTTGACAGGCGCATGGGAGAAAATGGCGGACGCATATATCACCTGGCACAGATTGCTGCCAATGATGAGGATTATGATACGGCCATAGATGCCTTTGACTATATCGTTGAACAAAAAGGACTGGCTTCCACCTATTACATAGATGCCAAACGCGACGGGTTGCTCGTTCGCCGGGACAAACTGGTTGAAGGGAGCAATTATACTTTAGAGCAATTAAAAGATCTGGAGACTCAATATGAGAGCTTTTTAGGAGAGTTTGGGAAAACCACTGCTACTGCTTCCATCATCCTGGAATTGGCTGAATTTGAGGCTTTCTACCTGAACGATCTCGATAAAGCAATCACCCTGCTTTCTGAAATGATTGAGTACCGAGGCATAGACCGGGTACTGCTGGCTCATGCCAAGATCAGTCTGGCCGATTTTTATCTGATGAAAGGAGACCGTTGGGAATCCACCCTGCTCTACTCTCAGGTTGACAAGGAATTCAAAGAAGGAATCCTTGGGCATGAAGCGAGATTCCGCAATGCTAAATTATCATACTATTTCGGCGATTTTGCGTGGGCTCAGTCGCAGTTTGATGTATTGAAAGCCTCTACCTCCAAATTGATCGCCAACGACGCCCTGGACCTTTCTGTGTTCATCATGGACAATATGGGGCTAGACAGTACAACTACCGCTCTGGAAATGTATGCCCAGGCGGACCTGATGGTTTTCCAGAATAAATTTGAAGATGCTTTCTCCCAACTGGAGGATTTGTTGACTCAATTTCCGGAGCATAGTCTTGATGATGATGTTCTGTACCTAAAGGCACAGATATATAAGAAACAACACGAATGGGAGAAGGCTGCCACCATCCTGCAAAATGTCTTTGACAACTACAAAGAGGACATTCGTGCCGATAACGCACTTTTCGAACTTGGTGAATTATACGAGACTCATCTGAACGATATCGAAAAGGCCAAATCCCTTTACGAGACATTGTTTATTGACTTTTCCAATAGTACCTATGCAGTTGAGGCGCGGAAGCGGTATAGGAAGCTGCGTGGGGATGATATACAGTAGGGCAAGGAGATAAGGGAAGAAGGGAACAAGGGAAGGTCGAAAGGGCTTAAGGTCGTAAGGACGTAATGACGAAATGCTTTAGGGCATGAATGCTTGAATGAATTTAGGCCTTTGCGAACTTTGCGCTTCCATTGCGTCTATTGCGGTTAAACCCTCTGCGTCCTCTGTGCCTTCACTGTGAACTCTGAGGTTAAAAAAACAGGTTAAAACCTGTGCTACGGGTTAGCTAGCCAGGGATTGAGAAGTAGCCTGGGTTTTTTTCAGCAGGGATTCTATTTGTCTGAGGAAATCCGGCAGGTCCGTGCCTTTTTTATAATCTATCATTACGCTGAAAGCTTCGGGTACGTATGTGGGGATAGGGCCTGCTTTGAGGCTTGCCTTGCTTAGGGTGGCGATATATTCTGCATGTTCGCTGGTCTCCAGCATGGCGCCTATGAGGATATCGAAAGGTTGTTTAATGAATTCCTCTACCGTTTCCCCTTTGGCCCGTTTGGCCCAGTCTATATTTTTCAGGTTATAATAGTCGAAGGTGTAATTCTCCGTCTCGTGTTTGTTTTCGAGATAACCGAGGTAGGAAACCCTTTTACCTTGTTTTTTCAGGGAAGCGCCGTATTTCAATACCATATTACGGGTATTGAGGTCATTCGCATCGAAGAGCAATCCTATGGTTTTGGCAGTTTCGAAAGACACTTTTTTGCCTGAGGTCTTCCTGGTGCTGGCCAAATTTTTATTCAAAGTATTGCGATAAAAGTATTGACGTAACCTTTGAATGATACTCATATGGTGTGTAGTGTAGGTGATTTATTTTTTCTTCTTTTTACTCTTATCCTTCTTATCCGTTTCTTCTGCTACTTCTTCCTCATAGTAATCGAATTCACCCATATTGGCGTATTTATCAATGCGCTGTGCGATCCGTTCTTCGTTAGAAAGCTCCTTCAATTCGGCCACCGTCTTTTTGATGTGTTTCTTAAGGGTTTTGGCCATTTCTTCCGGTGCAGAGTGTGCTCCTCCCAGAGGTTCTTTGATGATACCATCCACCAACCCCATGGACATCATGTCTTCGGCAGTCAGTTTGAGGGCTTCGGCAGCTTGTTCCTTATAATCCCAGCTACGCCAGAGAATGGAAGAACATGATTCCGGAGAAATTACCGAATACCAGGTATTTTCCAGCATATATACTCTGTCGCCAAGGCCGATACCGATGGCTCCACCAGAAGCTCCTTCCCCGATGACGATACAAACAACGGGTACTTTCAGTTTGGCCATTTCAAAGAGGTTGCGGGCGATGGCTTCCGCCTGTCCGCGCTCCTCAGCTTCAATCCCGGGATAAGCTCCCATAGTATCGATGAGCGTAACGACCGGCAGGTTGAACCTTTCGGCCATTTTCATCAATCTCAGGGCTTTGCGGTATCCTTCCGGGTTGGCCATACCAAAGTTGCGGTATTGACGCATTTTGGTATTCACACCCTTTTGGTGCCCTATAATAACCATAGTTTGACCATCTATATTGCCAATCCCTCCGACAATAGCCTTATCGTCCTTAAAATTACGATCGCCGTGCAATTCGATGAACTTGCGGCACATTTGCTCGATATAGTAGAGGGTATAGGGCCTTTCCGGGTGGCGGGAGAGTAATACACGTTGCCAGCCGGTGAGGTTGCTATAGATATCCTTACGGGTGTTTCTTATCTTATTTTCCAACTCTTTGATAGTGGTAGACACATCGACCACGCCGCCTTTTTCGACTTCGCGGATCTTATCGAGTTGTTCGTATAATTCTTCTAAAGGTTTCTCAAACTCTAAAAATACCATAAGTATTGTTGTTTTCCTGAGGGCAAATTTAGTAAAATGTAATGATTCAGGATGGTTTTTGAGGCTTAGGCTAAGGCTAAGGCTGAGGTTTTTAGAAATTATTTTCAGAAAAACCTGCTTCTAAGCCATGCGCCACTAAATATGGAGGTATCCCTCAGAATACTGCTACAATTGAATTGGAGCGGTGCAAAATTACGAAGATGGTGGATGAAAAGGGCAAAAGGAACTTTTTTTTATTTTTTTTTATATAAATGTTGCAATTTTTGAAAAACCGTTTTACATTTGCCTCGCCTTAAAAAGAAAGGTACACTGGTCTGGTAGTTCAGCTGGTTAGAATACCTGCCTGTCACGCAGGGGGTCGCGGGTTCGAGTCCCGTCCAGACCGCTTAAGATTTTCTTTAAAAGTGAAGAAAATTCAAGACAAAACACGAAAAATGCTCTGATTTTATCAGGGCTTTTTTCATTTTAGGACCCGCCAGAAGTGGACAAACGGGGACAAATAAGGACAAAAAAGTTTGCACCAGGAATTGCACTAAAAAAAAGCTTATGCCACTGTCTGTTAATTGATTTTTTTATTAAATCTTAACAGATGAAAGCCATAGTGTTTAAACCTGTTCACGCATCGCAAAGAAAAAAGACTTTACGAAAGGATGGTACTGCTTCAGTATGGATCAGTGCTTACCAAAATGGCAGGCACAAATACTACCCTACCGGAATTTTCGTCAAGCCTGATCAATGGGATACCAAGAGCTTGCAGATTGTAAAGCATCCGAACGCCGTTGCTTACAATTCTCTCATTAGTCGGAAAATGTCCGAATTGATGGAGTATCAGGTTACACTGATCAATGAAGCATTTGGTGAACATCCAAGCCTGAACACCTTCGATGAAAGATTCAGAGCTACAGGTGGGCAAAAACTCACTTTCTGCGGTTTTTTCAAAATGAGGTTGAAGGAACGCAAAGACATTTCAGAAGCCACCCGGCAGACACAACTAAACACATTGAACAACTTTTTGGCAGCTGTTGGTGATGTTGCTTTTCGAGACCTTAACTATAATACACTGGATGCTTTTCACCAGTATCTGCTTAGTGAAGAAAAAGAATTGACGATCATCGATAAGTATCACAGGCACGTCAAGACATATATCAACCAGGCAATCAGCAAAGGCTTTATTGCCTCCAGGATCAATCCTTACGACGATTTCAAGTATGACAAAGGGCGACCAAAGGAAAGGGAATTCCTTAGACTGGAGGAACTTGAAATACTTGAAAATATGGATACCTCCCGGTTAAGCCGGGAAATGATCAAAGCCAGGGATATTTTCCTGCTCATGGCATTTACAGGACTTCGGTTCAGCGATGCGGTGAATATGTGTCCTAGTAATTTAACCCAGTTACGTCAGGGACTCTTTTATAGCGCCCAAATGATGAAGAACAGGCGTAGGGCAAAGAAACAGATCAATCTTCCCATATACGCCTTCTTTTTCTTTAATGGGGAGGAAGAAAGCAGAGCGCAAAGGTGGGTAAAATATTGCATCAAAAAATATCCTGCACGTCAAAATGAGCCTTTCTTTAAAGGGCTTTACAATGCCAAAGTAAACGAAAACTTAAAGATCGTTGCCAGGCAGGCGGGTATTACAAAACATTTGACCTGCCACGTAGGAAGACATTCCTTTGGAACAAACATGGCAGTGAAGATTTCGGTTACGTTATTGAAGCAATATATGGTGCATTCAAAAGTAGAAACCACGATGCAATACATTCATGCGGCTCGAAAGATCGAGGATGATGTTATGGAGCGAATTAGGTGGGATAAATAAATTATCTATGAAGGATAAAAAAAGAAAAATCAGTTTCAAGCTTTTCCTTAATAAAACCTTGACTCCAGAAAGGCCGGGGTGGTATCCCGTTTATTTAAGAATTACCTATAAAGGACAAAATACAAAAGTACCAGATGTCCTTTTGAATGACGTAACGTTGTATTGGACTCAATCAGACTTAGATGCTTATGATAGAGGGGAAAGAGACGGAGCGATCAAGGGTAATGCCCAGTTTTTAGATGAATCTTTGAAATTCTACGAAGATATTATCAGATATGAAGAGACTTTTTCGGAAGATTACACTATTAGCGGCCTTGCTAAAAGAGCAGGATTTTTTAGACTCTTAATGATAAAAGACCTTGAATCTAAAATAGGATTTCTTTTTAATCTTGAACTGACGGTTTTAAATCAAAAACAATCCTTACCTAAGCATTCCAGTTTTTCCATTAAGTTCTTGAATGACAACTATCGAAACCTCAAATCTTTATTTTCTCCTGCTCTTAATCGACTGATTGAAACTTACATTTTAGTTTACCTATACAATCTTCATTATTATCATAATTTCCACAATGACATCTGGTATAACGGCACTTATTACCACTGGGTCATCAAGGGTGGAATAGATCAGTTTAAGGGGTTTATGGAAGACTTCTTTGGCGAGAGAAAAAGAATCGATGATAATTATCTTAAAGAGGACCTATTAGCAAATGATTCCGCCACTCAAAGGGAAATGGGAATATTGATTAATTCCATAAAACCTGATATTGATTTCCAATCCATTTATCTTTCCATTATTAGTGACCTTCTTGACTCCGCTATTAAAATGAGAGAAAAGTAAATTGGCATTTGGCTGCGTTTTTTAAGCAGAATCATATTTTTTCATAAAAATTAATGCTTATTCATTTATTTTAATATATATTTGCAGCTAACAAGCAGTGGCAAATGCTTTTTTTTATTAATTAAAAATGACTAATCATTAATTTTATTATTATGCAAGTATCCAACAATGTTGAAAAGCCTTTAATGTTAAGCATCAAAAAAATCGCTCAAATTCTTGACATTAGTTCCAGGACAGTGGTGCGAATGAATAAAGATGGTAAAATCCGCCTCTATAGAATGGGCGGAAAACTATTTGCTTTCTATGATGAACTGCTGGAAGATATTAAGAACATATCAGAGCCAGTAAACTTGGTTCCAGAAAAAAAGGTCAATTAAGAATGACAAAAGCGTCCACGAACTGTCATTCGTGAACGCTTATTTTTCAATTTCAAATAGTTTTTTTCTATGAACACAAAGGTAATTAAATTCCACCAGGAAAGCAATTACAATGCTTTCCAACTTTCTGCCAGCCAGGCAGAGCAAATCATTCCAATTTTAAAGAATCCAAAAGGCACCGAATACCTCAAAGAATTCTTTGAGGAAGCCGAAGCCATTAATGACACACTTGACGAACTCCTGATCGGACACGACTGGGAGGTATTGGGCGGCACTGCAGAAAAACTGGCCAATATTCAAACCATTACCAGGTTGTTGCGGGAAGTCAGGTTGTCGCAATCGCTTAATTCCTACACCTCTAAATTGTGAGGATATGGAATGCAAATTTATTCTGTCAAATAAGACTTTCGAGGAATTGGTAGCCATTTACCTCGAAAGCAAATGGGCCATTAGTCAGATCAATGAACGCCGGGAAAAAGATCCCTGTGTTTCTCTTGGTCTGTTAACCAGGTTAACAAACGCTCAGATTTTGGTTTCCTTGATCTCGAAGGAAATTCGAAAAAGAAATAGATACGACACTATGAAATCACAACGATAAGAGTTCTGATTTTCATATTCATGGGGCCGGGTCTCCTGGTCCGGCTCCAATTTGAAATCAGAAAGAAATAGAACGGAAACTTTTTTGAAGATCAGAACCTAAAAATTTAAATATGGCTATTTCTAAATTGGAACCCATACCGATCACTACCGAGTCCATAATTCACCATATGGAGGAACTCAAAAAAATCCAGGAACCAAATATTGAAGAAAACAAATTCCCAATAGAAGTATTTCCGAAGGCTATCCAGGAAATAATTACTGCCACTAATGAAAGCTTAAACTTCCCTATTGACTTCGTAGGCGCTTCGATGTTATACGCAGCCTCAGTCGCCATCGGGAACTCCTGTAAAGTTGAAATTATGAAAGGATACCAGCAAAATGTTTCATTGTATATCGCCATCGTCGGTCGACGAGGGACGAATAAAAGCCATCCCTTAAGCTTTTGTCTCAGACCTCTTGAAGATCGTGACGAAAAGAACTTCGAGAAATACAGAGAGGAAAAATCGGAGTATGATGCCAATATCAAACTTTCGAAAAAAGAAAGAGAAGAACAACAAATTGATGACCCGGTCCCGCCGATCTGGGAACAACTTCTTGTAACGGATTTTACTCCTGAAGCGCTTATCGATGTACATAAGTTCAATAAAAAAGGCATTGGCGTTTATGTTGATGAATTAGCCAGTTGGTTTAAAAATTTTAATCGATACAACAGCGGAAGCGAGGAACAATTTTGGTTAAGTGTCTGGAGTGGCAAGCCGATACGTATTAACAGAAAGACAACCGAACCCTCATTTATCCCTCTTCCATTTATTTCTGTGATTGGAACCATCCAACCGGCGTTGCTTAAAGAATTAGCCAAGGACAGAACAGAAAACGGTTTCATGGACAGGATCCTGTTTGTCATCCCGGATGATCTGAAAAAAAATTACTGGAGTGAAGTACAATTGAATCCTGAGATTGAGAAGGACTGGAATACAATTCTTACAAACATTCTTGACCTTCACCAAAACGAGGATCAAAACCTCGCTCCTACCCCAGCAGTAATCCAGTTTTCTCCTGAAGCAAAAGACCGGCTCAGAAACTGGCAACGGAAAATCACTGATCTCTGTAATGATTCAAAAGATGACATTCTGGTCGGAATCTATGCCAAGCTGGAGCAGTATGTCTTAAG
>QQUB01000219.1 GCA_008501835.1 Bacteroidota bacterium | reverse complement strand
CGGCTGTTGGAGCTGTATTTATGTCCCTTAGTACGGTGATTGTAGCCGTTAATGCCCAGTTGTTAAAAAGGAATCTCGAAGGGTAGATGAAAATTTAATTTCAAGTATAAAGATATATTATGAAAGCGTGCTGTCAAACGGAGAATAAGCCTCCTTCTTTATTGAAAAAAATTTACAACTATTTATTTATCATCCTGATAGGATCCATAGTTGTGGGGGTATTTTATCAGGTAGTAATAAATCAATTTTTAAAGGTTCACTAATCCAATTTTGAATACAGTATTTGAAAAAATTAAATCTTAAAAATGAAAAATGTAATTATAATCTTGGTGAGCCTATGCTTTTTCAGTTTGCATGCAAATGCTCACGGAGAAAATGGGCATAAACTGGAAAAGGACTCTCTGCAGCATGTTGATTTTGATTCTTTAAATGAAAATTTCGCTCAAAAAAATCTGGTTGAAGGTGATGAACATATTCACAATCAACAAGAAGAGCATCATAGTGAATCAGTAGTAAAGGAAAGAGCTTCATTTAACAGCTTTCCAACCTTACATCCATTAGTTGTGCATTTTCCAATCGTCTTATTATTGTTTGCTGCTCTGTTTCAAATAATCAGCTTTTTCGTTTTTAAAGAACAACTCAGTTGGGTTACGTTGGGCACTGCAACGCTAGGCCTTTTGGGGGCATATATAGCAGGTAGGTTTGTCCATCCTCATACAAGTGGGTTGTCTGAAACGGCAGCCTGGGTTTTAAAAAAGCATGAATTGTTTGCAGATTATACACTCTGGAGTGCCTTGATCGCGGTTGTTCTAAAGGCTGTTAGCCACTTCTTTTTGGAACGAAAACTTTTGGTTGAAGTATTTGTAGCCATTGCTTTGATCGGCTCTGCTTATTCTGTGAGTGAGGCTGGACATTACGGAGCACAATTGATTCATATAGAAGGGGTGGGGGCCAAAGGCGAGTTTTTGGAATTGGAAGCTCATTCACATTAAATAGTTAAAATCAGATCAAATCGGAATTATGAAAAACACTGTATTCTTTCTTTTACTCTTTGTATTTATGAACTTAAGCTATGCTCAGGATATTAGGCCTTGTTATTTTGACCAATTTATTAATGAGGATAGCCTCGAAGAAGCCGAGCGTCAAATTCAAGAGGGGATAAATAAATTTCAAAGTGATCAACGTAATACAGATTCTGCAAAGGTAATACCTGTTGTAGTACATGTCATTCACAATGGAGGAAGTGAAAATATTTCAGAAGCTCAAATTCAAAGTCAAATTCAAATTTTAAATGAGGACTTTGGAAAATTTGAAAATACCAATGGAGATGGAAATGGTGTGGATACAAATGTTCGATTTTTTCTTGCTAATTTAAACCCAGATGGGAAATGCACAAATGGCATCGTACGTGTCAGATCATCATTGACTAATCATCAAAGTTATCAACGCCCTTTACTAAAGGAGTTGAGCTTTTGGGATAATAGTAGATACCTCAATATTTATATCGTAAAAAGCATAAATGGCAATGTTGCAGGATATGCTTCTTTTCCGGGCGGACCTCCCGATGAAGATGGGGTTGTGGTGCAACATAATTATTTTGGAAATATAGGTTCAGCCAACGGTTTTTTTGGGCGAACACTCACTCATGAAGTCGGCCATTGGCTCGGTGTTTACCACACTTTTAATAATTCGTGTGGAATAGACGTGTGTTATGACGGTGATAATGTATGTGATACTCCTCCTGCTTTCGAGCCCAATTATTCCTGCGTTACATTAAATACATGTAGTAACGATATACCGGATTTAAATGACCAAAAAGAAAACTACATGGACTACACTCCCGGCGCATGTAAAAATATGTTTACTGAAGGGCAAAAAATGAGAATGCAGAGCACTCTAAATTTCATCCGTACGGAAATTTGGACCGATGAAAATCTAATTAACACAGGGTATGATTCTATTTACATCACACCAGATATTTGCCCCGTTATAGCGGACTTCGTAACGCTTACCAAGGATGTTTGTATTGGGAATAGTGTGAATTTTTCTGATATTTCGCTAAATGATGGGACTATTTGGCAATGGCAATTTCCAGGGGGAACTCCCAGTTCTTCCAATGAACAAAATCCACTTGTTAATTACGAATCAATTGGTAGTTATGACGTGATACTTATAATTTCTAATACTATCACTACTGACACACTCATTAAAGAAAATTATATTAACGTAAGTGCTCCTGGGGTAGGAGATAATTTACCGTATAATGAAAATTTTGATAGCGGACTTTATCCTCCAATCGACATTTCTATAAATAATCCAGATGGTACCATTACATGGCAATTGGATTCTTTGGCTTTTACTTCAAGTAATTATTCAATGAGCATCAATAATTTAGAAAATACGAATTATGGAACAGTGGATGAAATTGTATTACCAAAATTAGATTTTTCTTCAAACACAGGAAACCTGCTTTTTATGTCTTTTAAATGGGCATATGCAAGGTCAGATCCAAGTTATTCTGATGAATTACTGGTTTTGCTATCTTTCAATTGCGGGAATTCGTATACCCAGGTTTTTTACAGATCAGGTAGCGGTTTAGTTACGGGACCGACACAAACAACTCCCTTTATTCCGGATTCTACCCAATGGAAAGATGCTTTCATTATTCTAAACAATTTTAAAACTGAAAGTTTTGTTGAAGTCAAAATCGTTAATGTAACAGATGGTGGGAATAAACTTTATATCGATGATCTCTACATAGGCAATGGCGATGACCTTGTGGCAATGGAAAACGTTTTCACCGATAATTTAAGATACGCCATATATCCAAACCCGGTATTGGACCAATTAAATCTTGAATTAATTCTTGAAGAATCACAGATGATTTCCACAAAATTAATAAACGCTTTAGGGAAGGTGGTAGTAAATAATTATCCTCAAAATTTTGTGACCGGAAAGCACTTGATAACTTTTTCTACGTCAAAATTGCCACAAGGGCTATATTTTTTGATATTGGAAACGGAAGGAAATTATAATATTAGAAAAGTGGTAGTTCAACATTAGGATCTTTTTATAATTATTTAATGGAAAACTAATAGCTATTTTAAAGGACTAATGAGAGATAGAAATTACGAGATATATAAGAGGGAAAAATGTAAAAGCAAAGAGAAATTTTCTATTGTAGAACAATTTGCTAAAGGGCAGATAATTTATCGACGGGGAAATTCTGTAATGAACGTTTTTTATGTAAAAATGGGTAGTGTTAAACTAGTAAATGCTAAAGGGGGAAAGCAGTACATTATTCAACATATAATCAATGAAGGTCAATATTTTGGCGTTTTGGATTTATTCACTCCTTCAAGAAAAAGAAGGCTTTCAGCTTACTCAATCAATAATAATACAGTACTTGAACTGATACCCCTTGAGGTATTTGAAATAAAGTATAAAAATCAATCTGAGTTTACTTTTGAAATTTGGGATTCTATCAGAAACTTACGGGAAGAAAGTGAGTGGAAATATAAAGTCTACTTGTCGGATACAATTAACGAACGATTAATATGCTGCTTAATGAGGTTAGCGAGAATACATGGTGAAAGAGTTCCCTCCGGGTTTAAGTTTTCAATGTTGACTCATTGTGAACTTGGTGAATATCTTGGTATGAGCAGGCAAAGTATTACCCTGGTTTTAAATAGGTTAAAAAGAGGTAACAAGATAGAATATGACAGAAATACGATTATTGTTAAAAATGAATTAATTACAGAATACCATCAAGAGTCAACTTCAAACTTGACATTATGAGTATACAACAAGAAAAAGTTTTATTCATCAAGGATATGATATGTACAAGGTGCATAAAGGTTGTCCGGCAGACTCTGGAGGAATCAGGGTTCCTGATACTAGAACTAACCCTTGGGAAAGCCATTGTGCTATCTGATCAAAAGCAATTGCAAATTGAACATTTGCAAAAAGCTTTGAGGGAGGATGGATTTGAATTAATAGAAGATAAAGAAGTCTTTTTGGTTGAGCAAATCAAACTGGCTATACGAGGCCTTATTAATGATCTCCCTTTAATTATGGACTGTAATTTGTCTGATTTTTTAAGTAGGAAATTCCACAAAAGCTATTACTACCTGAGCAAAACCTTTTCTCGGCAGGAATCAGTTACCATAGAACGATACTATGCATTATTGAGAGTTGAAAAAGTTAAAGAATTGGTAGAATATGACGAAATGAATTTTTCAGAAATAGCCTATCACCTTGGGTATAGGAGCGTTCAGCATCTTTGCAAACAATTTAAACAGAATACTGGTATTACAATGAGTTACTATAAAGCTCAAAAGAATAAGAATAGGTTACCACAAAATAAAATAATTCTTAAACAAAAACCAGGTGCGCAAAAAAACAAAAATTGATGCTTTCTGTAGAATAACAGAGGCAATTTGTTTGCCAAAATCTGAATTTCCACGAATTGTTATCATTGGTGGAGGCTTTGCAGGTTTAGCTCTTGTAGAAAACCTAAAAAAGGAGGATTTGCAAATAGTATTAATAGACCGGAATAATTTTCATCAGTTTCAACCTCTATACTACCAGGTTGCGACTAGCGCATTAGAGCCAGATAGTATTGTTTTCCCATTTAGAAAACAACTTAGAGGTTATAAAAACGTAATTTTTAGACTGGCTGAAGTCCAGGAAGTTCAATCTTCTGACAACACTGTTTATACAGATAATGGATTTTTGACTTATGATTTTTTAGTGCTTGCCACAGGTAGTGAAACCAATTTTTTTGGAATGGAAAGAATAGCAGAGCATGGTTTAGGGCTTAAAGATATTCGAGATTCGTTAGATATACGCCATAAAATGTTGCAAAATTTGGAGCAAGCAGCTATCACGTGTAATGATGAAGAAAGGGACGCCCTTACAAATTTTGTCGTGGTTGGAGGCGGACCTGCAGGGGTTGAAACTGCAGGAGCCTTGGCGGAATTTCGCAATTACATTTTGCCTAAGGATTATCCTGAGTATCCAGCTTTCTTGATGAATATTTATCTGGTTGAAGCTTCAGGGCGGGTGTTATCCTCTATGTCCAAAAATGCTTCTGCAATGACTTTAAAATATCTAAAAAACCTAAATGTGGAGGTGTTATTAAATGAAACGGTGGTTGATTATGACGGTAATGTTGTCCTGACTAAAGGAGGTGAAAAATATTTTGCGAAAACCCTTATTTGGACTGCAGGGGTTAAGGGACAATTTCCAGATGGAATTGGAAAAAAGAATGTGGTAAAAGGAAACCGAATAAAAACCAATGCTTTTCTCAAAGTTGAGGGATATGAAAATGTATTTGCAATTGGGGATGTTGCGACTGTTATTTCAGAGACTTCTCCTGAAGGACATCCTCAAGTAGCGCAACCTGCTATACAACAAGGTGTTCATCTATCGGCGATAATAAGGAACCTCCTTCATGGTAAACCTATTAAACCATTTAAATATAAAGACAAAGGTTCTCTTGCTACAATAGGGAAACGAAAAGCGGTGGCTGATTTAGGAAGATTCAAATTTGGAGGTTATTTCGCTTGGATGATTTGGTCTTTTGTGCATCTTATTTCGATAATTGGATTCAGAAATAAACTGTTGGTGGGAATAAACTGGCTAATAAGTTATTTTAGTTTTGATAAAGGTAGTAGGATAATAATCAGGCCTTTTAAAAAAGAAAGGCTTAATACAAAAAATAAAATATAAATGCCACAATTTAAAATTCATATTAAAAACATGGTCTGCCCTCGGTGCATCATGGCAATAAAGGAGGCTCTTAACGAACTTAATATTCCTTTTACAAAAGTAGAATTAGGTTTGGTTTATTTGCCAAAAGGACTTGATCCTGGTGAACGAGTCGAGCTAGGAAAAAAAGTCAAAGCCTTAGGGTTTGAACTTTTAGAACCATCTAAAGCAATACTGATTTCAACGATTAAGACACTTGTTATTGATCAAATACATTATAGTAAGGAGCCCTTATCGGTCAATTTTTCTACATTTCTTTCTGAACGACTGAATTATAATTATCATAATTTAAGTCGGTTGTTTTCAACTGTCGAGGGCATTACTATTGAGCGATTTATCACCCATCAAAAAATTGAAAGAGTAAAAGAACTTTTATTTTACGACGAACTTACCTTATCCGAAATTGCATATAAAATGAATTACAGTAGTGTGGCTTATCTTTCATCACAATTTAAGAAAGAAACAGGTATGACTCCTACTGCTTTCAAAAAGAATAGAGAGCCGCAGCATAAATCTTTGGATAAACTATAAGCAAAATTTCGCAATCCTTTACCAAAATTCTGTAACGTTTATTTCCAATGTAATGGTCAATTTTGTAGTATGAATACTACAGATACTTTGACGTATAAAAAGAAGGATGGTAATAGGATTAAAAAAACTTTTCCAGTAACAGGAATGTCCTGTGCCGTTTGCGCATCCAGTGTGGAATCTATTCTTAATCAGACAAAAGGTGTAACCAATGCAAGTGTAAATTTTGCCAACAATTTGGTGTTTGTTGAATATGGGCAATCTGTTACAACTGATGAATTACAAAATGCACTTCGTTCAGTAGGTTATGACCTTATTGTAGATGAAGAGAATCTATCTGAAGTCCACCAGGAATTACAACATAAACAGTATAAAGAAATAAAGTTTCGCACAAAATGGTCAGCCATTTTTACCTTACCTATATTTATTATCGGGATGTTTTTTATGGGTTGGGGGACTGGAAGGTGGGTTTCTCTTGTATTGAGCATGCCTGTTTTGTTCTGGTTTGGACGCTACTTTTTTATTAATGCTTACAAACAGGCAAAACAAGGAAAAGCTAATATGGATACCTTGGTGGCTTTAAGTACCGGGATTGCTTTTTTATTTAGTTTTTTTAATACAGTTTTTCCTGAATTTTGGCATAGTAAAGGTTTACAACCCCATGTCTATTACGAGGCTGCAACGGTGATTATCACATTTATTTCCTTGGGGAAATTGATGGAGGAGAAAGCTAAATCCGATACTTCTTCTGCCATTAAAAATTTAATAGGCCTCCAACCAAAAACCTTAAAAGCCATTGTAGATGGCGAGGAGGTAGAAATGCCTATTTCCTCGGTTCAAAAAGGGTGTGAAATTATTGTCCGACCTGGAGAAAAGATTCCGGTAGATGGTGAAGTGATTCAGGGACACTCTTATGTGAATGAGAGCATGATATCAGGAGAACCAGTTCCTGTTGAGAAAATAAAAGGAGAGAAGGTATTTGCCGGGACGATTAATCAAAAAGGAAGTTTTCATATTACGGCTGAAAAAGTAGGGGAAGAAACATTACTTTCTCAAATTATAAAAATGGTTCAGGAGGCTCAGGGTAGCAAAGCTCCTGTTCAAAAATTAGTAGATAAAATAGCCGGTGTTTTTGTGCCTGTCGTTTTAGGAGTTTCAATTATTACTTTTATTTCCTGGATGATAATCGGAGGAGATGAAGGATTTAGTCAAGCCTTGCTTACATCAATTACAGTATTAGTCATAGCCTGCCCATGTGCCCTTGGATTAGCAACTCCAACAGCTATTATGGTCGGCATCGGAAGAGGTGCAGAAAACAATATTTTAATAAAAGATGCAGAAAGCCTAGAGTTAAGCTATAAAGTTAATACTATCGTTTTGGACAAAACGGGAACTATTACAGAAGGTAAACCAACTGTTTCTGATATGTTTTGGGAAAATGAAAGTCAGGCTAAGCAGTTTAAACAGATATTATTGGCGATAGAGTCACGATCAGAACACCCTCTTGCCGAAGCTCTTGTATTAAAACTCAAAGAAGATGGGGTGCAAAATACAGATTTGATGTATTTCAATAGTCTTACAGGAAGAGGAGTTGAAGCTAAGGATAATTCAGGGAATAAATATTTCGTCGGTAACGCCAAACTCCTGGGAGAAAATAAAATTTCCATTTCAGATAGGATTAAGGAAAAAGCTTTTGAATGGCAAATGGAAGCAAAGTCAATAGTATTTCTTGCTGATGTCACAAATGCTTTAGGTGTTTTTTCTATTTCTGACAAAATAAAGTCTACCTCAAAACAAGCGGTTCAAACCCTTCAAGACAGCGGAATAGAAGTGATCA
>QQUB01000643.1 GCA_008501835.1 Bacteroidota bacterium | reverse complement strand
TGTTGACCGGAAACTGTGATGAAGTTTTGAGACATAGTCGTATCGGGCTGAGCTGTTACCAAAGTCTGACCAAAGAAGCATAAAACCAGCGCCAGGTATTTTATCGAACTTGACATTGATTGAAAAATTTATTCCACAACTAAATGAGGAACTTCTTCCAGGTTCCAGTCGATGACCAATCCCTGAGCGAGCCTTTCTGCAACAGATTTACCGTATAATACCTCACAAAGATAAAGTGCGGCTTCAAACGATTTGGCGCCGCCGGCAGAGGTGATAAACTTATCATCATGAACAAACAATACATCTTTATGGACCGTCAATTGAGGAAATATCTCTTTATAGGCATCAATGTCAGATGGGAAAGTGGTAGATTCAAATCCATCCAGAATTCCTGATTTGGCAAGCACAAAAGCACCATCGCAATGGGAGGTTACATAAAGGGCATTCTCCGAAGTTCGTCGGATAAAATCCAGCATTTTTTCATCTTCCAGATCAGTATCCAGGTGATGTTCAGCACTGGGCACTACGAGGATGTCAATTGAAGGTAAACTATCGGTCAGGTAATTGAAATCCGGAAGTATTCGAATACCTTCAAAAGTTGTTATTGGGTCGAGGGTATTTGCAACAGTGAAAACATTCATGGGTTTGATGCTGTCCCGGAAAATAGTGTGCTGAAAAATATCAAATGGCGCAGTGAGTTCTGTATTGTAAACACCATCCATGATCAGAAAGGCAGCATTGTATCGGTTATCTATGATATTGCTGTAATCCGGTTTTGAAGGTTCTTCTTCAACTACTGGATTGGTGTTTTCCTGGCAGGCACTAAATCCAATAATGGCTATTAAAACCAGGCAAAAAATCTTTCTGTGCATTGCTAACTTATTTTGATTTAACTACAGTACACTTTTGAGAAAATAGTCTAAAAAGCATGATTTGTTCTCGCAGATAACGCAGATAAGCGCAGAAAATGAAGCGAATGTTCAAAAATGATCAGCGAAAATCAGCGTGAAACTAATAAGTGTACGGTAGAGAATTTTTTATCAAATTATTTCACCATTCTCAATTGATGAGGACTTGTCTTAGGTACTCGCTCAATAATTTTCCTAGCTTCAAGGTCAAGTTTTACCGTAACCACATACCAGATCACCCTGCCATCAAAAGTAGGTTGCAGGCGATCAATAATTATGTCTGTCAAATCTTCAAAAGTGACCACTTCATGTTCCCGGATCACTGAAAGGATTTCTTTGCGAATGATGGTGTATTTTTCCAGAGAGATGTTGGTCCCCTTTTTACCTGCGGGGTGCATGGTGAGTATTTTTTCTTCTTTGGCCATGGCTGTTTAAATTGAGTGTTTACCAAAGATAATAGAAAAACACATAAGGCACATAGCTCACAAAGGCTTTATAAACTATGTGGCTTATGTGTTTAAAATAAAAAAGCACCAGAAAAAACATTTTCCGGTGCTTTAACCATTTATGTGGTTTTATCTTATCTCGCGAACGAAATAGCTCGTTTCTCCCGGATGACCGTCACTTTGATCTGGCCGGGGTACTGCATTTCGTCCTGGATCTTTTCGGAGATCATGAAAGCGAGGTCGTCTGCGTATTGGTCGGAGACCTTTTCAGATTCTACGATCACGCGCAGCTCACGTCCTGCCTGCATTGCGTAGGCATTTTGAACACCTTCATGTGCGAGTGCCAGCTCTTCGAGTTCGCTGATACGCTTGAGGTAGCTTTCCAGGATTTCTCTACGAGCTCCTGGGCGAGCACCGGAAATGGCATCACATGCCTGAACGATTGGAGAAATGATGTTGTTCATTTCGATCTCATCGTGGTGGGCACCAACGGCATTGATAACCGCTTTATGTTCGTTGTGTTTTTCACAGAGTTTCATTCCGTGAATAGCGTGTGACATTTCGCTTTCTTCCTCAACTACTTTTCCTATATCGTGTAAGAGTCCTGCACGTTTGGCAAGTTTCACCTGTTTGGCACTCAGGCCTAATTCAGCAGCCATCACAGCACACAAGTTAGCGGTTTCGATGGAGTGCTTCAGAAGGTTTTGTCCGTAGGAAGAACGGAACCTCATTCGACCTACCATTTTAACGAGGTAGGAATTTAAGCCGTGAATGTCCAGATCGATAACGGTACGTTCTCCGATCTCGATGATCTGCTCTTCGATCTGGGAGCGTGTCTTGGTCACTACTTCCTCAATTCTTGCCGGGTGGATACGGCCATCCGCTACTAGGCGCTTCAATGAAAGGCGGCAAACTTCACGACGGATAGGGTCGAAACTTGAAATGATGATCGCTTCCGGAGTATCATCAACCACGATCTCAGCTCCGGTAGCAGCTTCCAGTGCACGGATATTACGACCTTCTCTACCGATGATCTGACCTTTGAGGTCGTCTGATTCAAGGTTGAAGACCGAAACGGTATTTTCAATGGTATATTCAGCACACATCCGCTGGATGGTCTGGATAACGATCTTTTTAGCTTCTTTGTTGGCAGTTGATTTAGCCTGCTCGATGGTTTCCTTACGCAATGCCAGAGAGTCAGTTTCGGCTTTGGCTTTTACAGCGTCCAGTAATTGTTCTTTAGCCTCTTGCTCTGATAGTTTGGCTACCTGCTCGAGGGCTTTGATGTGTTTTTCATTGGCAACGCTGAGCTCTTCTTTTTTCTTAGCGATGATCTTGAGCTGGGTGTCAAGGTTTTCGCGGATGGTTTTAATTTCAGCTTCTTTAGACTCTACTTCCTGTTTGTAATTCTCGAATGATTGTTTTTTTTCGTCAAACTTGTCCTGACTCTGCTTCAATTCATTCTCCAGCGCCTTTACCTCCATTTCCCGCTCCTTCATTTCGATTTTGTGGTCGCCTTTATACTTGTCAAAGTCAGAACGGAATCTGGCAAACTTATCCTTGGCCTCCTGGATCTTTCTTTGTTTCGTCTTTTCATTTCTGATCTCCGCCTGATTGATCATTTTTTCCGATTTAATCTCCGCCTCTGATTGTAACCTGTCAGCGGTCATCCGCGCATCTTTAATGATCTGGTCGGCCTTGGTATTCATCTCCTCGATCTTACCTTTGTTGGCATTGCCGATAACTAAACGGGCAATTATAAAACCAACGATAAGACCAATAGCAACTCCAATTCCTATTGATATCATATCCATAATGGTGATTTTATTTATTATATAAAAAACCGCAGATAAGCTTTCTTATCCGAAGTTGTATTTCAACGTAATAAAAATGAGAAGAGAAGAGAAATGCAAAAAAACGATAGTTCCTGGGTAGGAACTTTTGCAGATATATCTATTATGCTTTGGATTGGTCTGTTATTTCAACAGCTGATCCAGCAATATGTCAATATTTTCCAGTCTTTGAACTAAAACATCATCTTCCAGGGCTACATTGGACAAGCGGGTTTTGTAGTTATCCACCGCGTAGGTCAGGGCGGCCATGGCCAGGCAATCCTGTTTGTCTTTATTAGTGTAGGTCAATTGAAAATCATTAACTTTTTCATTGATCTCATTCACTATTTTTCTGATGGACGGCTCATCCCTTTCCTGAACCTTTAGGGGATAAGGCCTTCCAGCTATAACTACTGTTATGTTTTTAACCTCCTGCCCGTCCATAATCAATTATTGTGTAACCACTCAATACATTTATCAATCTCCTTAATGTATTGATCCATTTGTTGTTTTAGTTGCTCAGAATGCTCTCTATCCTCATTTTGTCTGCTGGAAACCGCCTTTTGCGCTTCCTGCAATTTTTCATTCAAAGCATTCACTGTATCTTTTTGAAGATCCAGCTCAACCTTTTGTTTTTCATTCTCATTTTTCAGGGACAAATTTTCTTTTTCCAGCCGCTCTACCTTGAGGGCCAGTTGTCTTATTTTGAGTTCTATATTTTCAAATAATTCTGTAACTGACATAACTAACGCAATGGCGAAAATTAAGGTAAAATTATTAAAAAACCAATCACATAGTCTCCAATGTGATGAAGGCTTAGATAAAATTTTGAAAAAACGGAACTATTACTTTCTGATCACCGCACCTAACTGGTTTTCATAACCGGAGATCAAATTGGACATGATCTTGTCAATCTCCTTGTCTTTCAGTGTTTTTTCCGGATTTTCAAAAACAAAACTTACGGCATAGGACTTTTTATCCGCGCCCAGTTGTTTTTCACTTTCGTAAACATCAAACAAATTGATGTCTCGTAACAATTTTTTTCCGGTCTTTACCGCAATAGATGCAATATCACTAAATTTTACGGATTTTTCAACAACAAGTGCCAAATCTCTTCTTACCGATGGGTATTTATTCAGAGATTCAACTATAATGTTATGTTTCCTGCAGGCTTTGAAAATCGGAGCCCAGTTGAAAGACGCGTAGAAGACCTCGCCCTTAATATCCATTTGCTTGACCAATGGTGTTGCGAGCTTTCCAAAGGTAACCACAGGCACTGGTCCGCGATGATAATTCAACGCATAAGAGAATATATTGTCAGAAACTGCCGTAACCTGGTAAGAAGTCACTCCCAGGCGGTTGAGGATGTTTTCCACATACGCTTTGAGGGTGAAGTAGGTAGTCATGGCCTTTCCGTCATTGTGCCAGCTTTCCGGACTGTGTTTACCTGTCATGAACAAGGTCAGTTGTTCATTTTCAACATATGCATCTTCGGACTTGATATAAGATTTGCCGAACTCAAACAACCGCAAATCTGCATTCTGGCGGTTCTGATTTCTGACGATAGCTTCCAATCCGCAGAAAACCATATCGGGCCTCATAATGTCCAGATGTACATTTGAGGTGTTGTTGATGTAGACCAACTGATCTTCCGGGAAGTCCGTAAGAATATCTTTGTAGTAACGGGATTCTGATAATGACACTGCCATCATTTCATTGAATCCGTTGGCAGCCAGATAATCGGCCACCTTATTGCGCACGTCGTTAGGGTCAGGAAATGAACCTGTGACGACTGCCGTTGAAATGTGTCCTGAAATAGGCACATTGTTGAATCCATAAATTCTCAGAATCTCTTCGATCAAGTCAGCCTCGCGGGTCACATCTGCTTTATTGGTCGGAACAGCAACAGTGAAACCATTGTCATCCTTTTCAACGATCTCCATATCCATAGCTTCCAGGATGAAGCCTACATTATCAGGAGTAATGTCCACACCGATCAAACGGTTGATGTTGGCGTAGGTTGATTTTATCTTAACCGGCTCAATAGGTTCCGGATAGATGTCGATGATATCAGAAGCGATCTCGCCATTGGCCAGTTCTTTGATCAACATGGCTGCACGTTTCAATGCAAAGGCCGTGATATTCGGATCACTTCCTTTCTCAAATACTTTAGCAGCATCTGTTCTCAGATTGTGGCTCATACTTGAGCGACGAATGTACCCGGCATTGAAATGGGCTGCTTCGAGGAAAATAGAAGTTGTATTATCAGTTACACCAGAATCAATCCCTCCGAATACACCACCGATACACATGCCTTTTTCGTTTCCATCACAGATCATGAGGTCCTCACCACGAAGTTTACGATCAACCTCGTCGAGACTTTTGAAGATGGTGCCTTCCGGCAAAGTTTTTACAATGATCTTTTGTCCTGCAATGGCATTGAAATCATACGCGTGCAATGGTTGTCCCAATTCGTGTAAAACGAAGTTGGTGATGTCAACGATGTTATTGATGCTTTTTACACCAACAGCTTCGATACGTTTTTTCAACCAGTCCGGTGAAGGCTTGATCTCAATGTTTTTGATAGCAACTCCTGAGAAACGAGGGCACGCTTCCAGGTTTTCCACAACAACCTCAACAGACATATCATTGCTGTCCACTTTGAAGTTGTCCACACTAGGCATTTCGAGGCTTCCGGTATAACCGTAGTTGACTTTCATCGCAGCCGCCAGGTCACGGGCAGAGCCAATGTGATTGGTAGCATCAGAACGGTTTGGCGTCAGACCGATCTCGTAAACATAGTCGGTTTCAATATTGAAATAGTCCTTAGCAAGACCGCCAACAGGTGCATCTTCAGGTAAAACCATAATGCCATCGTGGCTGGTACCCATTCCGAGCTCATCCTCTGCACAGATCATTCCTTCGGAAACTTCACCACGGATCTTTCCTTTTTTGATTTTCCAGGCTTCTCCTTCGGGAGTATAAAGCGTAGTACCGATCGTAGCAACCAACACTTTTTGTCCTGCCGCTACATTAGGTGCTCCGCAAACGATATCCAGGTCTTCCTCTCCGCCAATATCCACTTTGGTCACGGATAATTTGTCAGCATTGGGGTGTTTGCCACATTCCTTCACATGGCCGATTACAATACCTTCCAGTCCTCCTTTGACAGACTCCACTTCTTCTTCACCTTCCACCTCAAGGCCGATGTCCGTTAATATCTCTCCAACTTTCTTTGGATCGAGGTCAATATCTATATAATCTTTCAGCCAGTTTAATGATAAATTCATCGTCGATTAATAGTTTTAAAAAACATTCAGGCTAAACCTGTTCCTTAGCCTTTTTACTAAGCGGGCAAAGATAGGGATTTGCATTAAAAGCTGTCACTTTTTGCGTGACAAAAAAGGAGTACAAACTTTTAGCAGGTAATTCGACCTCAAAAAAAGTGATTTCCCTTCCGGTATCCCTTTAAACTCAAATCATTACGGCACATTTCCATGTGTCAAATGTCATTGTAGTTGTTCTGCCAATAGGTTAATTTCGTAAATAGGGAAATTTGTCCCAACCTTTGTTCTGGTTTAGGATGTCTAACGTGTTAGAAAAGAAAAAAATTCCGCTTTGGAAATAAAAATTATTGTTATGAAAAATTATGTGCTCCTTTTGATTGCAGGGCTTTTCCTTTTTGCTCATTGTACCCCGGAAAACATTACACCGGACGACAATCCGGACCTGATTACTTTTGATTGTGAAAATAGCGATGGTTGTGAATTGGTAGATGCCAATAATGTATTCGGGTTTAATATCTTCAAAGCATTGCATGAAGAAAAACCACTGGACAATATTTTCATCTCTCCACTAAGCATCAGTACAGCTTTAACGATGACCCAGAACGGAGCCGATGGTGATACCAAGACTCAAATGCAGGAAGTGTTACAAACGTCCGACCTGGATATCCAGGCTGTCAATGAAGCCTACCAGTATCTATTGACGACTTTGCCTGACCTCGATCCTTCTGTTCAACTTGATTTGGCCAATTCCATCTGGTATCATTATGAATTCCCGGTCTATCCTGAATTTTTGGATGCCAATGAGACTTATTTCAACAGCGAAGTCATAGAGGCAGATTTCAGAGACCCGGAAACGGTAAATGATATCAATGGCTGGGTAAGTGATAATACCAATGGGAAAATTCCGACAGTACTTGATCAAATCCCACAGGCTGCTATTATGTACCTGATCAATGCTATTTATTTCAAGGGTGACTGGCAGTATACTTTTGATGAAGATATGACCTATGAGACCAGTTTTTTCAAACATGACGGCAGTACCGTTCCGATTGATATGATGGGCTGGGAAGGTGCTACAGATTTACCTTATTTCGAAAACGAGCTTTTCCAGGCCATTGACCTTCCTTATGGAGATGGACAGTTTTCGATGACCTTGATGTTGCCCAAAAATGAGGTTGGTATCGAAGGAGTGGTTGCCCAGTTAAACAAAGAAAACTGGGATACCTGGATGGAATCTTTTGTCAACCAGGAAGTCCATTACCAGATGCCGAAATTTAAGCTAGAGTATAAAAAAGAACTCAAGGATATTTTGGCAGCAATGGGTATGGAAGATCTGTTTACAGGCAGATGTGATTTGTCTAAACTTGGACCAGGAGGCCTGATCGTAAGTAAGGTTTTACACAAATCCTTCCTCGAGATCAATGAGCAGGGTACGGAAGCTGCTGCCGTTACAGTCGTTGGTGTAGAAACAACTTCAGTTCCGTCTATCCCTTATATGATTTTGAACCGTTCATTTATGTTGTTCATCCGCGATAATGTCACTAACAGCATTCTGTTTATGGGACAAATTCAGGATCCGTCTTAAGTTAGTTGGCAGTACCAGTATGAAGTACCAGTTGGCAGTACCAGTTGACAGAGGTTATTGACTGATGGTGAGCGATTTGGAGAACAGTCTTGAAT
>QQUB01000024.1 GCA_008501835.1 Bacteroidota bacterium | reverse complement strand
TTAATTTTCCGGAATTATAAAAATTTGCCCGTCATTACCGCAGAAAGATGGATTTATCAATTCGATACTTTCAATACTTACTTGCTGGGGGGCTGCAAGTTCTATTGTCCCAAGGTCGGTAATACAACCGTTGATACCTGATCTGACCAGTAGTTCATAGATACCCGGCGGCAAATTTTGATAAATTCCTTCCTGCTGCCAGGATATGCCTCCATTTATACTGAATTCAAATCCGTCTCCCTGCATCAAAATATAGACCTGACCATCATTAACTCCACAAGCCGAAGGATCGATCCAAAACAACTCATCCAGCATTGGGATTCCCGGGTCCTCAAAAACCAATGTTTCTCCATGGGTAATACAATTACTATTGACTGTTTTGGCCTGAATATCATACACTCCATAGCCAAGCCCTTCAAATGTATTGGAAAATTGCCAGGTCTGTCCTCCATCAATACTGTATTCAAGCAGAGAGGAACCTTGAACTGTAACTATTTTAATTGAACCATTACTAACCTCGCAATGAATGGGAAAAATGTATTGAACATCAATTATTTCAGGTGCTTCAGGTTCTGCAAGAGTAGCATAAATAGGAGCCTCAGACAAACAGGTAGAATCCCCATTTCTAACCCAAATAGCATAATCATGGGCAGGAAGGTCATAAAACCAACCTGAGGTTTGCCAAAGATCATCCTCAATACTGAATTCATAATTACCCATTCCTCCTGAAATCAAAACCTGGATAGCTCCATCAGCGATTCCACAATCAGATGGCGCCTGGATGTAAACGAAGTCCACCTCGGGTTTGGGTGGTTCATTTAAAAAAACAGGATCGGTTGCCCCAAAGCAGGTTCCATCTTGATTCCTGACTCCGGGAAAATACTGGCCGTGAGGTAAGAATTCAAAATTCGGATCAGTATTCCAGTTCAGACCATTATCGATGGAATATTCCAACCCGCCAAACCCTCCAGCTGCAGAGATCTTAATTGATCCATCCGTAAGTGAACAATCTGATGGATCCAGTCTTTCTATCGATGAAATTTCTGGTTGGGGAGGATCATTTAAGGTAATAATGCCTCCTTCAACGATTCCGCATGTTTCGTCAGCATTTCGGATTTGAACCTGATAAATACCTGAACTCAAATCATTAAATAGCCCGGTTATTTGCCATGATACTCCTCCGTCAATGCTATACTTTAGTTCAGAAGTTAGACCATTGGCCAAAATTTGAATAAGACCATCGGTCTCCAGGCAATCTGAAGGGTTTGCGGTTTGAATTGAGAAAATTTGTGGTTCCACCGGACCAGACAAAAAAATGGTCTCTCCACCGGTCAGACAAGTATTATCGGCATATTTTACAGCTACAACATAGGAACCCTCAGACAATCCAGAAAAATATCCGAAATCCTGCCAGCTAACTCCTCCATCGACAGAATACAACAAAGCTCCAGCCCCAGAAGCATCAATATTAATAAACCCATCAGAAAGATTACAATCTGACGGAGGCTGTGGATTTACCTGGTTTATAACAGGAGGAATCACCGTATTGATCACTACAGGAAGGACATAAGCTGTAGGGCAAGTACCATCAGCATTTTTGACCATAGGGGTGTAAATCCCGGAGGGCAGGTTTTGAAAAACATTGAAAATACTCCAGCTTTGTCCGCCATCAATACTGTAAGAATAGGGCCCCGTACCTCCTTCAGCATAGATCGATATAAATCCATTTTCAAGACCACAATCAGTAGGATCAACTGCTTCAACTTCAATAAACCTCGGTGAATCAGGTCCTAGTAATTCAACTGGTACAGGATGAAAAAAGGAACACGATCCATCAATATACCTCACTCCTACACCGTATGCCCCTGCAGGCAGATTAGAAAAGTAATTGCCCAAAAACCAGGAAACACCTCCGTCAACCGTGTACTCCAGATTAAAACTATTTAAACCAATAGCCAAAATTTCAACGACCCCGTCATTAACACCACAATCGGAAGGATGTTGCACATTAACGGTGGCGATAGTCAAATCACATAAAATATTTTCTGCCCGGATGGAGGTCAGCTGAAAGAAATTTAGAAGAACCAACAGCAGGATTACCTTTGTAAAATATCGTTTCATTTGTTATTTTTTGGTGTTAATTTTTTATTCAATGCTACCATTACTTTGTAAGGGCGCCCTATTCGTAGTCGACTCAATGTTCGTTAAGACATCAATAACTTACACTACCCTGTTCGTTAAGACATCAATAACTTACACTACCCTGTTCGTTAAGACATCAATAACTTACACTACCCTGTTCGTTAAGACATCACTGTCTTAAACGGGCCAAGGCATGGGACTCCTGTCCCACACTCACATCCCCGTAAAAACAAACCCAGTATCATTCCAGATATCCTCAATAATAGTAACATCCAGCACTCCATTGCCACTCACATAATTGGAAGCACTCGAAAACCGGTAATGCTCCGGCTTGTTAACCACTTCAGCTTCTACAGGATTATTATGAATATAATTCAGTTTTGTTCGAATGACCTTTGGAGTATACAGTGCAATCGGGTGGTTATCTCCAACCCAGAGATTATGCTTGCTGTTGGTCCTGTTCTTCCTTGCATTGAAAGCAAAGTGGTTTAACAACCATTTTCTCCTGCTCTCCGGTTTTTTCCAATCATTGATATAATCCAGAAATTGGTTGGAAGTATAGGTTTTAAAGGATTGGATTATCCTTGATAAACCAATAGAATTATCCGTTCTGACAATGAGGTGAAGGTGACTGGGCATAATTACATAGGCAAAAACGACCAGTCCCTTTTTCTCCTGACAAAACCGGAGACTATCCAGGACAATATTTGAGTATACAGGCCTTGTAAAAAGATCAATCCACTCAACAATCGTCATGGTCAGAAAATTCATACCATTTTGATCTAATATTTTATATCTCATAACTTTTATTTATTAATGCGGACAGGAGTCCGAAACCTTTATCCGCCTACGACATGGATGTCGTAGCGAACATGTTTTTTTTAAAAAAAAGCATGTTGTTCTGCAGGTCAATTGACCTGAATGTTTATTAAAATCAGTCAAATTTTTCATTTCCAACTACTGTTCTTTCGAAATAACAAGCACAAAAAATACAAGCTGTTCGTTATAACTTTCACATCTCATATTCCTCACTTTTTGCTACGATTTCATCCTTTATCCAATTTGTTCGTTACTACATTCATGTAGTACACATCTACCCTGCTCGTTAAGACATCACTGTCTTAAACGGACCAAGGCGTGGGACTCCTGTCCCACCTACTTTGGAATAGTTATTTCCAATTTCTCCGAAAACGCCGACTTTGTTCCGTCATCAAAAACAGCTCTTAAAACGTATACATAGGAATGATCCGCACGAACCTGTCTGTCCTGGAAGTCTTCAGTTTCGCCATCAACGATATCTAATTGGCTAATTCGGTTAATATCCCGTCCTTTATAAATGACCACTTTATACAAATCAGATGTTTCGTAATTCCAGTTGATCACAACCTCATTGTTATCAGGCACATAAGAAATATCAAGATCCGTAATAGCCGGTATTAATTTGTGATCAACAAGCTTACCAATAGCCACTTTGGCAAAATCAGATACCAAACCGTCATCATCAACAGCAACAAGTGTGTAGGCATATTTTTCGCCGGTTTTCACATCAAAATCCTTATAAACAGATGGTGAACTATCCTTTACCAACTGCTCCAGCAAAGACCAGCCATGGTCATCCTCCAGGTTTTTTCTAAAAAGTTTGTGCAGTACAACATCCTTACTACCGCTATCATACCATTTTACCTCAATATGATCAGTTGTTTGCTTTACAGAATGAATGTATGGTTCAGCCGGAGGAAAGACATCCACCTTTTTAATCTCCAGTACCTCAGAAAAGGCAGAACGATTATTAACCTTATCCACTGCCTGAAGTTTATAATAAACCAGTTCATTGCCGGATTGCATATTGACCGTATCGTTGAAAGATGTGGTTTTCAGTGACCTGGAAGTGATTCTGGCAAAATCTGCTTCTTTCACATAAGATTTGTAAATGACATAACCGTCAAGATCCGTTTCCAAATTGGCATCCCAGGTGAAACGAACCACCCCCATCGAATCTATTTCCCCCTCAAAATTCGCAGGTACCGAAGGAGGAATTTCATCAATTCCCATTACTAAAGTCGGGAAGGATGAAACCTTCGGCCCTCTAAATGGAACGGCAACAATTCTGTAATAATTAGTCAATTCAACCATCCTGACACTTACCGACCGGTCTACAGGATCGATGCCCGTCAAAAGAGGTCTGTAAACCCCATCCATACTGTCCGAACGGAACACCTGGAATTCTTCGATCAGATGTTGAAATTCATTCTCTAATTTCCAATGAATGATGGCAAAATTGCTATCTGACTGCAGGGACTTGGTAATTGTGGGGCTAAAAGTTACCGGTTCAAATCCAGACCCGGAGCAAACTGAAAATTGTTCGCTAATTCCTCCGAAATAATCTGCACCCTGCAGCCGAAACCAAAAGGTCGTATCCTTTTTGGGCCAGGACCAGGTGTGGTAGAAATTATCAAATAACTCAAGGGTATCCAAATGGTCGTAGATATTAAAAAATGGAGCTTCAGACATGGCCTGAAAATCAATTCCATTTTCTGACCAACTCAGTGTATAACCATAATAGTCATCAACAAAATCTTTGGTATTCCAGGCGAACTTTATTTGCTCACTTCCAGATTCACAATTCAATTCCGGCAACGAAGCCTCAGAATAATCATTTGGTTTAATATTCAATTCGACTGCAGAAGAGGGGACTCCATTTGCCAAATAAATCCGGTACAGATATTCCTCGCCTGGTTTTACATCCTCATCCAAAAAACCTAATCCAGCCTTAAGTGTATAGTTAAAATGGCTGTTTTGAATAAAGTTGGAAAACAAAAAACGACTCCTATTCCTCTTTGATATATCATAAAAGTCATCCGGGTAATGGTCCTCAATCCACTGATCATCTTTTTGGTCAATAAAGATCAGATCCCGAAGAAGTATTACTTGATCTTCGGTTGAAAATTCCTCCCAGGCATTGTAGTCCATTGGTAAAATGGGTTCCTTGGTTTTAAAGACCAATTGTTTACCCGAGCCTTCTGCCTCAGAAATTAAGTACTTTTCAAGAATATAACCTTGACGTAAACCAATCTCCCAGGTCAAAGGGTCTTCAGGTATCCAGCGTATCATTACTTTTCCATTTATTACTTTATACTTCAGCTTCAGGACAGGATTATTGTCTGGTTGCTGGAAAGCATTTAAACTGCCGGAAAAAAATATCAACACTATACAAGCTATGGTGGTAAAAGAAAAGCGCATGTTATTATCTATTTTGATTTAGAGATTGGGTTAAAAATTATTATTGCCACCAACAACAGCACCGCACTCGGTACCAATATCTTTTTGGAGATGTAGATCAAAAATTCCAAAATTGAGGAAAGCATCAATGTGAAAGGAAGAAGGTCGAGGTCCATCTCCTGCCAACATCACACCAAGGGCAGTATTAAAATTAACACCCCACCATTTCCCATAGGCGGCCAGGTAAGCCCAGATATTTCCAGTTGCCCGCCAGTATTTTAAACCATGGGGGCTTGTACCTGATAAGGAACAAACAGAACCTTCATTATATTTGAGTAGCGCAAAATCAAATCCGGCACCTCCTTCCAGGGTTACATATCGCTTGGCTGCCTTTTTGTAATAAATATGGAAAAACACATTAGCTCCAAAAGCGAAACCAGTCCCCAAGGCAGCATTATCGCCAAGATCTTCCCGGTTATCCTGGATGCCGAAAACGGCAGCTGCAGCAGGGTCCAATGGCGGAGGCCCCGGAATATCATTGCCCATGAGGAAATATGCTGATGCCTGAACAACAATATCATCATCAGCCGTCCCAGGATCATTCTCGTAAGTGATGGTCACCTGAACCGGATAAATACTTACCTCATCCTCCTGATCAAGCACAGGAATGGTGACTGCTCCATTACTATAACCTCCTATATATAAATGCCAGCGATCCTGAGGCTCAGAAAAGAAAATATCAACTACACCATTGCCCACCAGAAAATGATTCGCAACATCAATCTGTGCCTCAAAAGTGGCCTGGAACTCCAAACCTGCTTCAAAATTCATACGCATCAAAAAAGCACCTGCAAGAATGTCTTCACTCTGAGTGGCTATTTCCTGCTCAATTTGTTCCTCAGTTTCCTCCATCGAGAGATTCAATTGATCCAGCTTCGAAGTTATTCTGTTGATACCATTGGTGATGGACTCCGGAACAGTAAAATCCATTCGGCCGTAAAAGAGTATTTCCAATAAATTCAGGTTTTGACCAAAAGCGATCTCAAAGGTGACTATACCATCCATTGATCCACCCGTCGAGGTAAGAGCCATCATGGCTTTCAACCCCAATTTGACTGCCTGATCAGGGACATACTGCGCTCCGGTAAGCGAAACTCCGAGATTGGAAGAAGGAACGGGATCAATGCCTACCATCCGCATATTATGATATGCACCTCCACCAAAACCATTGGCTTCAATCGGACCAAAAAGAGGAATTCCCCAATCGTCTGACTCCAGTAAGGCGTCAAAATTCCAGTAACTGAACTCTCCCGTATTTCCAAAAACAGTACCGGCAACAACGGTAAACTTATTGATGATATTCACCGTGAGATTTCCCTGGTACCCTTTTCCGTAAACGGGATCATTGTGGAAAACGGCTACAAAACCTTCAATGGTTAATTTATCAGAAAACTGCATATAGATTTCCGCCTGATTAAATTTCAGATGATCATAAACCCAGACATCCACAGGCTCCTGGTTTGTTCCCTCAACATCTTCTTCTAATCGGCCCACTATCCCAAAATTGGTGGTTGCCGCGAATCCTCCGTCGTCCTCACCCATGAAATTGACATTAACACTGAAACTCAACTCCATCTGATCAGGCTGACCGGGGACCGCCATCAACATTATGTCTGAAATGGAAACAGGAAGTCCGGCAAGATTTAACCCTGATGTTAGCGCAATGCTTCCTCCATTGGCGTCAATACTCAATTTGGGAGCCTCCGTTCTCACCAGCAACTTGGTAAACTCCAGACCAACCACTTCGATCATGGCCTCCTCATCATCTGATGAAGGATCAAATTTGGCATTAATCCCAAAACTACCAGTTAATACCGCTGTAGGGATAAAAGCATCTGAAGTCACTACTACATTCAAAGTAGAACTTGAATCAATACTCACATCAACAGCCTGGAAAATACTGAATTCCATATCCGACCTGTTGATCACGGAAAAGGAATACGTATCGTTATCAATATTCCGAAAGGCTGCATACCCAAATGGTTTGTTTTGATTGGCCACCGGAACACCGACTTCTCCGGCAAAACCAAAGGCCATAACCTCATTTACCACCACATCAATTTCAATGTGATCCAGAGAAAACTTCCAGGTATCCATTTTACCGTCATCCAAAGTAAAAACGTTGTCGGCATAGAAATATCCGCTCACCCCAAACTCATCAATCAACAAATCTTCTGTTCCAAATGTAAACCTGCAATTATCCAACTGACTGGGGTTCTCACAATTTCGTTTGGAAAATTGCCTTGGCAACATCACATCAAAAGATTTGACATAAACGCCTCGCCATAAGTTAGGGTTCCCCCCCAGAAGGTTGTCCTGGCTGTAAGTTTCCGGGAAAACCATATTGTGTGAATTCCTGAAATCACTGAAATCCAAAACAGCACTTTGAATGTTAAAGGCAACATCTGGCATGGATTTGATCACAAAAGCAGGTATCGTGATATCAAACAGCATATCATTGAGGTCGTAAACGACGGTCTGCAGATGTGAAGTCACCCTCCCTTCACTTAATGGGTCTCCGTTTTCATCAGTAGGAATTACCCAATCCCGGCTCATAATAAAATCAGCTTCCAGCCCCATTTCAACAAACCCATCACAATCCACAATGACATAGGTTCCTGAATCTCCTGAATTTTGGCCGGTTCCGCCGGGTTGCCATTTATTCAGAATCATGGCAGCCTTGTTTTGCCCGAAAATGATGGGAAGCTCTGCATATATTCCAAGCTGGACCTCACCG
>QQUB01000633.1 GCA_008501835.1 Bacteroidota bacterium | reverse complement strand
ACCTCTCCAATCATCATCTTTGAAAAAAAGGAAAAGAGTATGGGTTCCCCCAATCCAATATAACCTGTTGCTGTTTGCGGAGTTAGATACTGCTTCCGCTTCAATCAGGAAACCATCATGTCCATACGGACTATCGATGATTTCAAGAGTGGCATCCGGTATGTGTTTGGTGATTTTTTGTTGTTCAGCAAGGGGAAAGAGTACATCTGAACGAATGCTGATGACAAGGGTTTTTGCTTTAACCTTCCGAAGGGCATTTTCCACCCCATCACGACCACGACCAATGTTATGACTGTCCATAGCCTTGCTGAGCACCAGGTAGGAATAAACATCAAATCGCTTCCAGAATTTTTCTCCCTGATAGCGTTGATAGGAACTCGCTTTGAAATTATCGACAATTTCTTCAGATGATTCTGCCTGGCTTCCTTCATACGCATCATAAGTACGGTAGGAAAGCATGGCAATGGCCCTGGCAGCCTCCAGACCTTTTCGGCCTGGCTCCATTTTTCCTGCTTTTGCGGTAAGATCAGCCTTTATTGCCATACGCTGTGCTTCGTTGAAAGCAATACCCCATGCAGAATGCCGGGAATTACTAGCCAGCAGAGCTATATTTTCAAACAGATCCGGCTCCATCACGGCCCATTCGATTAATTGTTGTCCACCCATGGAACCACCAATCCCAAGATGGATCTTGGAGATCCCAAGTTTGCGCTGCAATAATTGCTGGGCCTGGACCATATCACGAATAGTAATGAAAGGAAAACTTTCACCAAAAGGTTGGCCAGTTTCAGGATTACCGGACGTCGGACCTGTAGTCCCATAACAGGATCCAAGAGAATTGGCGCAGACAATAAAATCCTTTTCCGGGTCGATGGCCTTTCCTTTGCCTACAACTCCCGGCCACCACTCCATCGGGTTAGAATTTCCCGTAAGGGCATGGCAGATCCAGACAACATTGTCGCCATTGGCGTTAAGTGTACCAAAAGTATGATAAGAAATTTCGAGGTGCGAAAGGACCTCACCAGATTCGAGCACAAACGGCTCGTTGATGCGTAAATTTTTCAAAGCAAATTGATTTTATCATTCCACAATGGCAGGTATTGGCACCTTTTTCTCATAAGATTAGGTTGCCAGGGTTTCACAGAGCCTGTTCTCTCCACCCTTCTTTATAGAATCAATTTTTCAAAACAATGAAAAAGTAATTCAGTGGTGCAAAAGTATTCCGAATTGCGACAAAATCAAAGTTTGGACAAAATTTTTAGCTTTTCTTTAAGATTATGCATCACCCCGTACACCTTGTGTCGGGGCCAGGCTGTCCACTATCGCTCCCATCCTTTGCTGTCCTCGTCCCTGCGGCGCCCTCCGCTTAACGCTCCGGCCTTTATATATTCCCCTACCATCAAGATGGAGCCGTCAGGTTCCAAAGCCCGGCAACCCCCGAAATGAGCAACCTCAACTCTGGTGCCGTAGGTATCAAATACCTCCTGCCGGCAAAATCTACTTCCAGTTTATCACTTTTACGAAAAACAAAAAAAACTCAATTTTACTTCCCGCTCATTTGGATGCTGTTTACCCGCCCTTTACCTTTGCTTGCATTCACCCAACTGGCCATTAAAGCCCATTTTCATGAAACGACCATGATATTTATTAATCATAAATTTAGAACAAGAGTATGATTAATAAATATCATGGGAGAGCGAAGCGGTTACATCTGTGCAGAGAATTTTCTGCATATTTTACGCCAGAAAATTTTTGAACAGATGAAATACATTTTAATAACAGGAGCCTCTACGGGTATCGGTTACACCACCGCCAAATTTCTTATTGACAAAGGATTTAGCGTTATAGGCAGCGTCCGTAAAACTAATGAAGTTGCAAAGATAGAATCCGAATTAGGCCCAAATTTCAAGGGCGTGGTTTTTGATGTAACCGACCAGCAATCTATTTCACAAAGTTTCCATAAAGTTGAGGATCTGGTTGGGGAGCACGGTCTCTTTGGATTGATCAATAACGCAGGAATTGCCGTAGCCGGCCCTTTACAACATCTTTCCATCGACAGATTTGAATATCAAATGAACGTCAATGTAAATGGTTTGGTGCGAGTCACGCAGACCTTTTTACCATTACTTGGCGGGAACAAAAAGAAATACATCAATACGCCGGGACGTATAATAAATATAGGTTCCGTTTCCGGAATCATAGCCACGCCATTGCTGGGGCCATATGCTGCTTCAAAATTTGCTGTGGAAGCTATTTCGGACAGTTTGAGAAGGGAATTATTACTTCACGGCATCAAAGTCATTTTGGTCCAGCCAGGGCCTATTAAAACACCTATCTGGAAGAAAAGCTCCCAAATAGATCCCGAATTACTGGAAACGGAATATGCTCCTTTTTTAAAACAAACGGAACGCAGAATCGAAAGAACGGAGAAAACCGCTATGCCCGCTGAAAATCTTGCCCAATTGATTTATAAAAGCCTCACCCTGTCCAAACCAAAAACCAGGTACCTGCTGTCAGACAGAAGGTGGTTTTTTAAATTACTTCCAATAATACCCGATCGCTGGATCGATAATTTATTCCACAAAAGCATGAAAAAAACCCTGGCAAAAGAACTAGCTAATTCCAATAAAAACACATAACAATGATAGACACGGTAATTTTTGATCTTGGCGGCGTGCTCATCGACTGGAACCCTCGGTACGTATTTCGTAAAATTTTCGATGACGAGGAAAAAATGGAATATTTCCTGACAGAAATTTGCGGTGATGAATGGAACAAAGCCCAGGATGCCGGGAGACCTATTGCGGAAGGCAATCGGGTTATGATAGAAAAACACCCCGAATGGGAAAATGAGATTCTGGCCTTTTACAAAAGATGGGTGGAAATGCTTGGAGGTCCTATCCATGGCACGGTGGATATCCTTCAAACATTACACGCAAAAAAAGAAGCAAGGTTGATCGCTTTAACCAACTGGTCTGCCGAAACTTTCCCCATTGCTCAGGCAAAATATGATTTCCTCGGCCTGTTCGAAGGCATCCTGGTCAGCGGGGAAGAAAAACTGGTAAAACCTGACCCCAAAATCTACGAACTGGTACTCGACCGCTACGATATCGATCGCTCCAAAGCTGTATTCATTGACGACAATAAAGCCAATATCGAAGCTTCCACAAAACTTGGACTCGAGGGCTGGCAATTTACTTCCCCAGAAAGGTTAAGGGGGCAGCTTGAAGAGAGAGGGCTACTTTAAGCGGCCTACGGTAAACGGCTCACGGTGGACGGAATTTTAAAGAATCTTATTATCTTCAAACCCTTACGTAATTAGTTTTGGGTATCCATAAATTTTCCATACCATGAAAAAGCTTTTGCTAAGCATTTCCTGTTGTATTCTGATTGTTTCCCTTTGCAGTGCTCAGGAAAAAGGGACCATTACATTTCAAATAATGGACCTTGATACTGAGGAACTTATCCCTGCAAGACTCGTGATTCTACAAAATGGTGCCCCATTTAACCACGGCATAGAATCTGACTTGCGATTTGCCTGTCGGGACAATACCATTTATACGGCTGATGGTACCGGGACATTTGAAATTGTCCCGGGAACCTATGAATTCTGGTTTGGAAGAGGAATGGAGTATAATGTTGATATCCATAACCTTACCATTGAAGGTGGACAGACATATTCTGTTAAGGCAAAACTCAAAAGAGAACTCGACACCCGTGGCATGGTTTGCGGTGATATGCACCTGCATACTTTAACTAATTCCGGCCATGGAGATGCCTCCATAGAAGAAAGAGTGATCTCCTGTGCTGCGGAAGGGCTCGAATGGGCCGTCGCTACGGACCACAATTATCTGACCGATTATATCCCTTATCTGAAAAAAACGGGCCTGGAAGGAAAAATGGCAACAACCGTTTCCAATGAGGTGAGTACACAAATCGGTCATTTCAATACTTACCCCCTTGAGGCCGGGTCTGAAGTAGCTGACCATAACATTAAGGACGGACAGGAGTTATTCGACCACCTTAGAGCTATAGCTCCCAAACCAATTACGGTCCAGATCAATCATCCGCGCTGGTCATCGACAGATTTCTTCAACATCAATGAACTTGAGCCCTGGTTTGGAAATATTACCGGAGATAAATGGAGCTGGGATTTTGACGCCATTGAGGTACTCAATGAGAATTATCAGCTGGGGTGGATAAAAGCTCCGGATAATAAATATTCCGTAAAACGGGATTGGTTTAATATGCTGAACCAAAATAAACGGATTTGTGGTGTGGGTAATTCGGATAGCCACACGGTTACAGCTTCCATTGCAGCAGTACCGAGGAATTATATTGCCAGTTCAACGGATGAGATCAGTGAAATTGACGAAGCGGAATTGTCAGAAAATGTCCGGAAAGGAAAAGTTAATGTGGCCTGCGGACTGTTGACGGAAATTAAAGCTAATGGAAACTTTGGTCCGGGAAGCACGGTTTATTCCAACTCAAAACCTGTAAAACTGCAGTTAAAGGTCCAGGCCGCTTCCTGGGTTTCCTGTAATAAGGCAGAGCTTATCCGCAACGGAGTGGTGGAACAAACATTTGAAATACCCAAGTCAACCAACCCTGTGAGACTGGATACTTTCATTCAAATTAATCCAGAAAAGGACAGCTGGTATCTGTTGATTGCTTATGGAGATGAGCCTATGTTTCCTATGGTAGGAACAGAGGAAAAGGCCATTAATCCCTTAGGTTTTACCAACCCGATTTGGATTGATGCAGATGGAGATGAAAAAATTACCAGTATCAAAGATCAAAGCCTTAATACCATTGCCGATCTGGAACAAAATGTAAATTCCTATTTAACATGGTTTAAACAAAAGCCTGAAGCTATTCCATTTGCTTTTAACCATTGGTTCACTGAAGACATGACCTTTGCTATCAACCTGTCTAAAACATACCTTGAAGCGGCTGAAATAGACCAACAATTGATGTTATTTCAGGAATTATCAAAAGTAAATCATAAACGGGCAAAAAAACTATTAAAAGACTGGCAAAAAAGAGAAAATATACCTTTGATTGAAGTATCACTTGAAAAGACGATCCTATTTCCGGAAAGCGACAATCGATTTCAGCAATTCAAGAAAAAAGAAGAAATATATTTAGATGAGGTACTGAATTCCCTTGAAAAGCAATTTGCCTTTATCCACTCTGGAGCCACAACTAAAACCATTGAAATTCAATATGAACACCCGGAATCCAAAGATGATAAATGGCACACGCTAAAAATGAATAAAAATGGGTTCTTTTATCCCGGAAAGCACCCTGCAGTGAAAAAGGCAAACAAGGCGATTTTAAGAACAACTGTTTATGCAAGGAAGACCGGCATGATAACATGTTATTTAAAAACCAACCGCAAGGCCTCAACTAAAACTCAGGGAATTATGGGAACTACCATTACGAACCCAAATATGTCAGAAGGCTTTGAATTGAGTGAGATAACGGTTATTGTGCAAAAAGGCCTCAATACTATTGAAATTCAAATGGAAAACCTGGAAGGGTCCGTTATATCATTTTTGCCAGTCGAATCCAAACTGCTACTGGACCCGGAAGAAAAATTTACGGAAGTGAACCACCTCGCAAAGGATAAAACGGTTACCTATCTCACCCAATACAGCGATAAATACCATGGTCATGGAATAGCCCTGACAGACGGACTCAAATCGTCAACCAACTGGCACAACCAACTTTGGCAGGGCTGGACCGGGCAACCCATGGAAGTAATCATCGATCTGGGGAAAAAACAAAAGGTTAGCCAAATCACCCTGAGCACTCTGGCGGATCAGGGGTCCTGGATCTTTTTCCCGAAGAAAATCCAGTTTTTTGTTTCCTTCAATGGTACAGATTATCATCAGGTATCCGAGATCAAAGTTAGTGCTGAACGTAAATTGGCTCAGGCCCAAACCAAGGACTTCACTAATTCGTTTTTGCCTCTTAAGGTTAGATACATTAAAGTGGTGGCGGCACCAATTGATGTTTTACCTGAATGGCATAGTGCTTCAGGTAATAAGGGTGCCTGGATTTTTGTAGATGAAATTATTGTGGAATAACCAGGTCACGGCCGAAGCGGATAATACCCAGCTGCCTCTCCAACACATCTGATCGCCTCCAGGATAGCATCCTGTTGTTCTTCAGAAAGGTGGAAAGTCCTTTTTTGATTGGGATAAACGATCCGCATCTTTTCGATCTTTGCTTTCGTCAATCTGAAGAATAACTCAAAAGGAATGATAACGGCATGCTGGTAAACCCGCATGTTGATCTTTTTATCAAAAAATCCTTTATCGGGAACATTGTACACTGATTCCACTAAAGTGCTATCAGAAAGCTTAAGCAAAACATTAAAGCCTTTCTCCACCGCTTGAAATTTGTATTCAGGAACAGCAATGGTCATGATAAAGGCATTGAGACTGTCGGATTCCGTGTAGGAAAAGAGCATTTTAGCTTCCTCAATCATCAAGGCGCCATCAACAGTTTCAAAATTACTGGGAATCAAATATCCGAAAGAAACGACCTGGGCAGAAACGATCCTTGTACTATCGAATTCATCAACTGAATCAATTACGATCTCACATTGGGAGAAGGCAGGATAATATCCCAAAACAAAAAGAAGCGCTAAAACGAGGAGCCTTTTCATCATCATAGGTTAATTCTTTTACAGACCTCCGAGGTTTTAAAAACCTCGGAGGTCTTGTTCCTGCAAAAGTACAAATAAAGCGGCTGTTATTCGTAGCCCCGCATAAAAAAAGGGACCGGAAATTACTCCGGCCCCTTTTTTTATTTTTCAGGAAGAAAAGGTTACTCTTTTCTGCTTCCTTTGATGTTCAATTCGTAGTAGTCACCATTGGCAGCTGGATCAACATAGATATCACCAATCTCTACGAGGTAGTAATCTTCATCGATCAGGATCATGAACAAATCACCTACGGCAAGTACTCCTGTTTCAGCAGCATCAGCACCAGTGTCCCATGCAGCCGCGAGCATTTCTCTTGTATTTGCATTCTCAAAAGAGAAGTTTTCTACCTGACCTGCGTCAGGAATTCTCATGGTAGCACCATTCTTAGGATAGATCTGCTGGTACCAGTTTGATGGAATAGGTTGTCCCAGGTCAATTCCTTTATCCTGAATATCTCCGTCAGCACCTGAAGAAGATACAGCCATTCCTGTTTCAAGATCAAGACTACCAAAGTCTGGTCCGTCAGCATTGTTCAATACCACTGCAGTGTATTCTGCATTGATCGGAGTAGTCGGAGGAGCAACGATGGTGATAGCCAGGGAAACCTCAGCTGTTCTGGAAGCATCGTCACCTACTTCAAAAGCATAAGTAGTTACACTTCCAACTTCATCTTTAGCCTGAACGGTAATGTCATAAGTCACTGAAGTACCAGCACCAACGATCAGGAAAGGATTGTTGGAAGTTTCGCCAGCAATGACAAAATCAGTTACTGCCAATTGATCAGCGCCTGCCCAGAGTGTAAGGCTTTTCAAAGCTTCATCTCCTTGTTCAAGAGTTACTTTTACACTAAAAGTTTCGCCAGCCTGAAGTTCAGCATCTCCATCGAGATATCCAGCTTCACTTACAAAACTGATTGATGGTCCGGTAGGGTCTGTAGGTGTTTCATCTTCCACACAAGCTGTGAAAGTAAATACGGAAAGCACCATAGCAACGAATGCAAATTTGATGAATGATTTTTGCATAATTAAAATTTGTGGTTTTTTAATATTTCAAATAATTAGATACAATATATAAATAAGACGAGAAACGATATGCTTTGCGCCTTTATTGCCAATTTATGACGAAAGAAAGCGAAGAGGGTAACAAAAAACCGGGGCGAAATTAATTATTTTGGAGATATTAAGCTTCACGATGCTACTTTTATTTCGCCTCTTTCTATACAACGACAAAACCTCATTATTAGCTGCGCGGAGTCCATTTTCTCCCTGAATTATTTTTATCTTTGAAAACATCTATGAAGATGTAATTACATTTAATTGGATAATCTTGAAAAAAGCGCAATTTTATTCCATACTCAAAGGTAAAATTGGATGGAAAGGAAAAATGGATGGATGAAAAAAAGTTTCTATTCATAGATTCCATTTTTATTGCAAAATCATTTTTCCG
>QQUB01000208.1 GCA_008501835.1 Bacteroidota bacterium | reverse complement strand
TGTAATACGAAGCGTCACACTCGCACTACCAAGGATGTGGCCTGCATCCCGGAACATTACTTCAACACCACGGTGTATCTCTAACCATTGATTATATGGATGTCCAACGAAGTTATCCATGCAATACTCCGCATCTTCCATGGTGTAAAGCGGTACACGTGGCGTGAACTTCTTACCTTTCTTAGCCTGCCGTTTATTGTAGTATTCAGCATCCCGCTCCTGTATCTTTGCACTATCCAGTAACATTATGGAACAAAGGCTCCTGGTGGCATGAGTACAAATGATATTCCCGCTGAATCCATCCTTTACCAGTTTTGGAATTCTTCCACTATGGTCGATATGCGCATGGGAAAGAATCATACAATCGACCTGCTCTGGTTTGAACAACCAGTTTTCATTAAAGTGTTTCCATTTTTTTGAAGGGCCCTGATACAAGCCGCAATCCAATAAGATCTTATATCCGTCAGAGAGTGTTAACAAATGAGCGCTGCCGGTTACTTCCTGTGCTGCTCCACAAAATTGTATCGTCATAATTTTGGTTTTGCTGTCTGAATTTATTTCCCCATTCAGGGTTTTTCTCTAAAAATGTATTTCATTGAAAATAGAGCCACAAATTCACGAATATTTTGTTGTTTTTTTAGCTGGCACGAATGAAATAGTCCTCAAAAAAAATAAAAATTATTCGGGGACCTGCCCACTAACGTCAGACCCTGTCCCGTACCAAAGGTCGGGAAGGCGGGTTCGTGGCTTTTTCTTTTTATGAGTAGGTCCTTTTCCCAATATGCATCTTGTATTCCCAAATGTAATGAATATTACGGATAAGCCAAAAGCTTCCTGAACAGCAGCAATTTTTATCACTTCGACAAGGTCCCGGCACCAGGCAATCCAGAATCTGTTGATGTCTCCTGGCGAATTCTTCGGCTCAGCAAGGACAAAACCTTAATCACTTCCCGTTGACCGTCTCTCAAAAATCGCAAACCCGTATCTCATTTCATAAAAGACTTAGTGTTTTTATTACGCAAAGTATTTTTTTATTATCTTTACCCAACAAAGCAATCTAAATTGAAATGCAGAAGTCTCCTATTTCACTCTGTATCTTCGACCTGGACGGAGTTATCGTAGATACAGCAAAGTATCATTATATTGCCTGGAAGCGACTGGCAGCCGAATTCGGTTACGACCTTACCGAGGCTCAAAACGAAAAGCTAAAAGGGGTGAGCCGCGTTCAGTCGTTGAACCACATTCTCGACTGGGCGGGAGTGACCAAAACCGAGGAAGAAAAAACAGCTTTGGCTACCCGGAAAAATAACTGGTACGTGGAGCTCATCCAAAACGTAACACCGGATGATGCCTTGCCGGGAGTAGTGAGTTTCATTCATGAACTCAAACAGGCGGGAATTAAAGTTGCATTGGGATCGGCCAGTAAAAATGCCCGGGTAATTTTAGACAAGCTCGAATTAAGCTCGTTATTTGATGCTATCGTTGACGGCACCATGACCGTCAAAAGCAAACCTGACCCTGAAGTATTTCTAAAGGGAACCGAACTCACCAATACTTCACCTCATGCTTCTTTAGTTTTTGAGGATGCAGCAAAAGGTATCGATGCGGCATTAGCCGGAGGTATGCTTGCCGTAGGCATTGGTACGGAAGACCAATTGGGACATTCAGATTTTGTATTGCCTGGCTTTGACAATTACACCCTATCCGATTTTTTAAAACAATTGACACGCGTAAAACAAGTATGAAGCAGTTTATAAAAACAGATCCGTGGAAACTGGTAGAAACTACTTTCCACCCTGAATATCACGCCAATTCCGAAAGTATTTTCAGTATTGGTAACGGGAAAATGGGCCAGAGAGCCAATTTTGAGGAAGACTACTCCGGGGATTCTCTCCGGGGCAATTATGTGGCAGGCATTTATTATCCTGATAAAACGAGAGTAGGCTGGTGGAAAAATGGCTATCCTGAGTATTTCGCTAAAGTGTTGAATGCCGTAAACTGGATCGGTCTGCACATTAAAATCAACGGAGAACTGTTAGATCTGAATAAATGTGAGATCCTGAATTTTGAAAGGGTATTGGATATGCAGCACAGCCTTTTGAAACGGAGATTCACTGCCAGATTGGCTAATGGAAATGAAGTGAGTGTAGAAGCGGTTCGTTTTTACAGCCTGGCTGACGATGAGATCGGGGCATTAAGCTATACCGTTAAAGCAGAAAACTTTGACGGAAAGGTCGAGATTGAAAGTTACCTGGACTTCAATGTGGTGAATCAGGATTCCAATTACGATCAAAGATTCTGGGAGCCGATTTCTCAGGAGATCAATGGTGATTATGGTCAGGTTAAGTCGGTAACGAAAAAAACGAATTTCATTGTCGCTTGCGGAATGCACAACAGTCTTTTCGTAAATGGTGACCGTACCGAAGCCGGCAAAGAAGTTACAGAGCAAAATCAGCTGGTTTCCCATAAATTTTCTTTACAGGTTTCCCAGGGTGATACGATCACCTTGGAAAAGATCATTTCCACCGTATCCACTTTTTATTATGAGGCTGATCAAATGGATGAGGCCTGCAGGAAAAATGTAGAACGTGGGGTAGCTAAAGGATTTGATGCGCTTAAAAAGGAACATGCCCTTAAATGGGAAGAGAACTGGACACACTATGACATCGAGATTGAAGGAGATGTTTCGGCGCAACAAGCAATAAGGTTCAATATTTTCCAACTCAACCAGACCTATACAGGAAAAGATGATCGCCTCAACATAGGACCAAAAGGTTTTACAGGTGAGAAATACGGAGGAAGCACTTATTGGGACACTGAAGCATATTGTTTGCCATTTTACCTGAGTACTGCGCCGCAGGATGTAGCACGCAACCTGCTTCTATATCGCTACAAACACCTTGGAAAAGCCATTGAGAATGCAGGTAAACTGGGCTTCAACTCAGGCGCTGCCCTCTACCCTATGGTAACCATGAACGGAGAGGAATGCCATAACGAGTGGGAGATCACTTTTGAAGAAGTGCATCGTAACGGTGCCATCGCTTATGCCATTTTTGACTATGTTCGTTATACCGGTGATCGTGAATACCTGATTGATTACGGTTTGGAAGTACTTATTGCTATTTCGAGATTCTGGGCGCAACGGGTTCATTTCTCACAGGTAAAACAACAGTATGTCATCCATGGGGTAACCGGCCCCAATGAGTTTGAGAACAATGTCAACAACAACTGGTACACTAATTTCATCGCCAAATGGTGCCTTAATTACACTTCCGAAATTATGGAGGAGGTAAAAACCAAGGCACCTCAAAAGTATACTGCCTTACTTGGCAAACTAAACCTCAATGAAACAGAAACTTTAAACAGTTGGGCTGAAATTGCCGACAAGATGCATCTTCCGGAAGACAAGGAAAGAGGTATCTATCTCCAGCAGGAAGGCTTCCTGGATAAAGAAATAATTCCAGTTGCTGATCTTGATCCAAAACATTTACCTATCGTCCAAAACTGGTCATGGGATCGGATCCTGAGGTCGTGTTATATCAAACAGGCAGATGTACTTCAGGGATTATATTTCTTTGAAGATCAATTCTCCAAAGAAACCATCAAACGCAACTTCGATTATTACGAACCTATAACTGTACACGAATCTTCATTATCGCCATGTGTGCACTGCATTCTGGCATCCGCTATAGGTAATGAGGAAAAAGCCTATGAAATGTTCATGAGAACCGCAAGGCTGGATATTGATGACTTCAATAATGATACAGAGGACGGATGCCATATTACCAGTATGGCTGGTACATGGGGAGCCTTTGTTAAAGGCTTTGGCGGGATGCGTGTGCAAAATGATCAATTATCCCTCGCTCCGTTTTTACCTAAAAGCTGGAAAGGTTATGCTTTCACCATAGGCTTCCGTGGGCACTGGATTACCGTAAAAGTGAAACCGGATGCTATTACCATTATCAATAAAGAAGGAGGACCAATGCAAGTCACCCTTCATGGTAAGGACCTTACTATACAGGAAGGTGAGAACATCCTTGCACATGCATTGCATTGAGCTTTGATTTGATCTTGCTATTTGGAAAAAATTAAGTTTAAAATAAATTCTATCATGAGAAAAATTCTTTTTTTACTGACCATTGCGTTGTTGACCACTATGTGTAAAAATGCAACAGAGGAAACAACCACACATTCACATGAAGTGGAGCTCAAAGCTGCTCCTGACTGGTCAAAAAATGCCAATATTTACGAGGTAAACCTGCGCCAGTATACCCCTGAAGGAACCATCGAAGCCTTCAAGGCCCACCTTCCCCGCCTCAAAGAACTGGGCGTAGACATCTTGTGGTTCATGCCAATTCATCCAATTGGTGAAGTGAACAGAAAAGGCAGCATGGGTAGCCCTTATGCTGTTCAGGATTATAAAGCGGTGAATCCCGAATATGGTACCATGGAAGAATTCAAAGCGCTTGTTTCGGAAGCTCACGACATGGGATTCAAGGTAATTCTTGACTGGGTAGCGAACCACTCTGCTTTTGATAATGTCTGGTGGAATGATAAACATACAGATTGGTACAAACTGAACGAAGAAGGTATACAGACCCATCCGGAGGACACTGACTGGACAGATGTAGCCGCGCTCAACTATGAAAATGAAGATATGCGCAATGCCATGATCGATGCCTTGCTGTATTGGGTTAAGGAAGCGGATATCGACGGTTACCGTTGTGATGTGGCAGGCATGGTTCCAAAAGATTTCTGGCAACATGCGATAAGCCACCTGCATGAAATCAAACACGTATTTATGCTTGCAGAAGCAGACGAACCATGGTTGCATGAAGCTGGATTCCATATGACTTACGGATGGGGATTCCACCATGTGATGAACCACGTAGCCCAGGGTAAAAACCCGGTGGCCAAAATTGATACATTCCTTATGGAAGATGCTGAAAAATACCAGCCTGAAGATTACCGTATGAACTTTACTACCAACCACGATGAAAATACCTGGAACGGTACTATCGAAGAACGTTTGGGTCAGTTTGGCGATGCTATGAATGTATTGGGATTCACTGTTCAGGGAATGCCGCTCATTTACTCAGGCCAGGAAGCAGGACTCAACAAAAGGATCAGTTTCTTTGAAAAAGACACTGTGGACTTTTCTGATCTTTCCAAGTCAGTGTTTTATGCAAAACTGTTAAAACTCAAGCACGAAAACGAAGCTATCTGGAATGGGACCTACGGTGCCCCGGCTAAAAGGATCGCTACTTCCAACGACGATGCTATTTATGCATACGAACGTGTTAAAGGAGAAAACAAAGTAGTTGTCATGCTGAATTTATCTGCTGAAGAACAGTCCTTTGAGCTGACTGATTATTCTGGTGGAACTAAAATGACTGATATTTTTACTGATAATGAAGTTGACCTGGAAAACGAAAAAAGTTTTACCTTGAGTGCCGGAGGATATCTGGTATTGGCTAAGTAAACCATTTTCTCTTTCCGTCCGGACCTCCGAGGTTTTGAAAACACTCGGAGGTCTGTTGTTCTAATCAAACCATCAAAATCTAAAAAAATGAGCACAGCAACTTTGACAAGAAAGCCTAAACTCAGCTTTTGGGACATCTGGAATATGAGTTTTGGTTTTATGGGCATACAATTTGGATTCGCACTTCAAAATGCCAATGTCAGCCGTATATTTCAGTCGCTTGGTGCGGAAATGGAAGACATTTCCATACTATGGCTTGCAGCACCTATTACCGGACTACTTGTACAACCCATTATCGGGTATTATAGCGATAGAACCTGGAACAGGTTGGGAAGAAGGCGGCCTTATTTTTTAGCTGGCGCGATTTTGGCCTCAATTGCACTTTGCATTATGCCTAATTCACCAGTTTTATGGGTTGCTGCGGGTATGTTATGGATAATGGACACCTCTTTTAATATCTCCATGGAACCCTTCAGAGCTTTTGTAGGAGACAATCTCCCTGACGAGCAAAGAACAAAAGGGTTTGCAATGCAGAGTTTTTTCATTGGGGTAGGTTCAGTTATAGCATCATTATTACCATACATTCTTGCTAATTGGTTCGGCGTAAGCAATTCCGCGCCGGAAGGAGTCATTCCTGATTCAGTAAAGTGGTCCTTTTACCTCGGAGCCGGGGTGTTCATCACTACCATTCTATGGACTGTTGTGAAATCAAAAGAATATTCTCCTGAGCAATTAAAAGCATTTTCTCAAGATGAAGAAGAAAAAGACTTTTCAGTCCTCTCAGGAGATGAAGCTTATGCAAAAAATGGCCAGAGACAAATTACTTCAGGGCTCATAACGATTGTTATTGGAGCATTACTCACCTACTGGTTTTATGCAAAATCTTTAGATAAGGAACTTTATGTTCTATCGGTTGGTACAATCATTTTTGGAGCGATATTCTTTATTTCAGGATTGCTTCAGAAAGCTAAAAGGTACAACAGTGCTTTTGTCAATATGACTGTTGATGTACAATATATGCCCAAAACAATGAAGCAACTTGCTGTTGTTCAATTTTTCTCCTGGTTTGCTCTTTTTGCCATGTGGATATATACGACTGGAGCCGTAACCCAGGAAATTTACGGAACAACGGATACAACTTCAGAACTATATAACCGAGGTGCCAATTGGGTAGGTGTTTGTTTTGCTGTATATAACGGAGTAACCGCACTGGTTGCCTTTTTACTCCCAATTTTAGCAAGAATTACCTCCAGAAAAATAACACATGCCATCTGCTTATTAGCAGGTGCATTAGGGTTAGGTTCTATTTTTATTATTTCAGAACCTAATTTACTCCTTTTTTCTATGATTGGAATTGGAATTGCCTGGGCAAGTATTCTCTCAATGCCTTATGCTATTCTCACTGGCTCTCTACCTTCAGATAAAATGGGTTACTACATGGGGGTTTTCAATTTTTTCATCGTTATCCCTCAAATTGTTGCCGCAGCGATCTTAGGCTTTTTTATTTCCAGATTTTTCGAAGGCCAGGCTATTTATGCAATGTTACTAGGAGGTGTTTCCTACCTCATAGCCGCCATCAGTACTTTATTTGTTGATGATACGAAAGATCCAAAAAATATCTCTACCAGCTAAAAACGAGTATTGATAAACGGTAAAAAAATAAGGTTCTCCTTTTGGGAAGAACCTTATTTTTTTAGGCCCTAAAGATTTTTTGACAGACCATTTTTGAGGATTCCCTTTTGTATAGGTTTTCCGATTTTCTTTACAAAGGACCCGTTTTATGTAAAGAATTTCAACTTTCTTTACACAAAGAGATAACTGCTCAAAAGAACAACCTGAGTTTAAACCTTTAAATAACCAATCCGTTTTTATCCGTTAGATCAGTTCAATCCGTGTTCTATCCCCTATTGGATTTATCCGAACAATTCAAAACCGATACCCCAAAAATACAGTAGCCGGTGGAGAAAACTGGGTTTGCACAGCAAAATTAGCATCCCCTTGTGAATTACCTTCCAGGCCAAACAGAATAGCCAGCGAAGCTTCCGTAGAAATCCAAAGTTGCTCATTGATCTTAAAATGAATTCCTGCCAGTGGTCCCCACCCGAGGACAACCCCGGTTTCATTCACATCATCAAAGCTTTGAAAGGATACATGGCTTATCACATCCCAGCCATAAAACACCTGCCATCTTCGACTGAAATCCTTAAATCGTTCCTTGCCAATACTGTAGCTTATGGTGAAATAGGAACTGTTCTGAAAGCTGTTGGTCTGAAAGCTTCCCGAAATACCAAACCCCATTCTTCGGTTGGATGTCTCCCCTAACTTCCTCCAGGATACGAATAAAGGACCATCAGCATTTCCTGAGGAATTGAATACCAGGTCGAGCAATCCACCAGCATCCAAGCTGACATGATGATTGAAACCTTGATTATTGGGGATACTATTCACTTCACTTTGAGCCTGGATATCCTGGGAAAACGTGCCCAATAAAAACAGTACTCCCAGGAGGTTGAGCAGTTTCCTCATTTTATAATTCTTTTGCTTTGTGTACCAATTGGATGAATTCCGCCCTGAAGCCATAAGGGTCATAAGTCATGGCATTCACGGCCCAGTTGATGATCTTGTCGTAGTTGAGATCTCCTTTATAATTGGAATCCCACAACATCCTTCCGTATCCGGCATCA
>QQUB01000307.1 GCA_008501835.1 Bacteroidota bacterium | reverse complement strand
GGGTCTGGGCCGGTATGGCAAAAGAGACCGCACACCAGTTAGGCACACCAATTTCAGCTATCATGGCCTGGGTGGAGCACCTTAAAATGATCCGTGAGGAGGATGAAGAGGTCCTTATGGTGGCCGATGAACTGGAAAAAGACGTCAGCCGCCTTGATCTGGTTGCAGACAGATTTTCCAAAATTGGTTCCGCTCCAAAACTGGAAAGCGTCAATATATACGAGGAACTTGACGAGTGCCGCACCTACATGCAAAAAAGAGCACCGCGTAAAGTCACCTTCGACTTCCCGCCTCCCGGCACAGGAGATATTAAGGTGAATATCAATAAACATTTGTTCGACTGGGTAATAGAAAATCTGCTGAGAAATGCCCTCGATGCCATGGGCGGACAGGGACACATCTCCGCAAAGATATTCGCTGACGACAAATATATTAACATCGATCTATCAGATACCGGTAAAGGTATTCCTGCCAATAAGTTCAAAACAATCTTTAAACCCGGTTACACTACAAAAAGCCGTGGCTGGGGACTAGGCCTTTCCCTCGCCAAACGTATTATCGAAGAATATCATTCCGGAAAGATATTTGTAAAGAGTTCCGAAGAAGGGAAAGGGTCCACGTTTACCATCAAATTACCTAAAGGGTAACGATGTAAAATGCAGAGTGCATCGTGCAGAGTGATGAGTGATGGGTTGACGGCCCACGGTAAATGAATGACGAACTGAGGACTGCCGACTGAATATTGGTCTAAACGAACAAAACACTGGACTAATTTGACAAATAGGTACGCGCTGATCTGCTGTAACTTTACTTGAAAAACTGACCATGATTGTCGAACACAAAACCTTTGATCTTTTTGAGAAGATGGCTTTTGAAAAGGCCGTGCTCGTTCCGCCGGTGACTATGCCTGCTTTTATGCATAATGAAGCCTGTTTTTTCTATGTGCTGGACGGGAAGCAAAAATCGATTGGAGCAACTGAATCGGCGGACCTCAAAAAAAATGAAGGGGTGCTGCTTAAGTGCGGGAATTTCTATTCACAATTTTATGAAGCCGGTGATAATGGACAGGTTGAGGCTGTGGCCGTGCATTTCTATCCTGAAGTATTAAAGAAGGTTTACGATACTGGCTTACCTCAATTTTTGAAAGCACCGAAATCCGAATTACCAAAAACCTCCATGGCGGTAATTAAGGGTGATGTCATGATCCAGAAGTATATTGAAAGTCTGCTTTTTTATTTTGAAAACCCGGTGCTTGCCAATGAAGAATTACTCGTTCTGAAACTCAAGGAACTCATCCTTTTATTATCCAAAACAGAATATGCGGTTCAGGTACATGATATTCTTTCTACTCTCTTTTCTCCACAAACCTATGAGTTCAAGGAGATCATCAACGCCAATATATATTCTGACCTGTCGGTGGAGCAACTGGCCGGATTGACCAACCGAAGTTTATCTTCCTTCAAAAGAGAGTTCAAAAAGGTGTTCAATGCCAGTCCTGCGAGTTATTTAAAATCCAAAAAACTGGAAAAAGCGGCAGAACTACTGTTGACTACTGACATTCAAATCAGTCATATCGCCTATGATTGCGGATTCGCAGATCAGGCACATTTTTCCAAATCATTCAAACAGGAATTCGGCATTTCTCCTTCCAATTACAGATTGAACCAAATCAACAACAATCTGAACTAATCGTCAAAAAGATCCTACCATTTTGACTTCATCTTTGCAGTGTTACTTTTAATTAATCACTCAAAATATTTAAGTCAAAATGAAGTATCTTATTAAATTATCCGTTTTAGCAATGCTGTTTTTAAGTTTTACCACCACAACATTTGCTCAGGAAACAACCAAGAAAGTAAAAACCCTGTCTGCTGAAAAAATACTCCCTTTTTCTGCTGAAAAGGTATGGGCGATTGTTGGAGAAGATTACGGTGCCATTGCCAGGTCACATCCAAGGATCATCGAATCGAATTATATCAACGGTTCCCTGAAAGCCGGAGAAGGTGCAGAAAGAGTATGTTATTTCAATGAAAAGCACACGCAATACCTCAAGGAAAAAATGATCGATTACGATCCGGAGAACTTTGCTTTTACCAATACCATTTACCAGGTAGGTAAGTTCCCACTCGACTATGATCATACCCGCGGCTACTGGAAAATTAGTCCACGTACCGACAATTCAAGCAAAATTGTTCTTGAGGGGACGTTGAGAACCAAGCCCGCCTGTATGGGAGGCATGATGAAAAGGCAGTTCACCAAACTGATCGAGGATTATTTTATCGCTATTGAGCACCACTTGTCCACCGGAGAAGATGTGACTAAGGAGAATTTCAAATCCGTGAAAAGGCAGTATGCGACGAGGTAGACCGCTTTTAAGAAAATGGAAGGTTGGAATTTTGGAAAATAAAATCTTGCCAGGAATCCTATTTTCCAGCTCATTAAATCAAATGAAACACTTTTTTCAAATCCAAAAAAAATTGAACCATGAAGATCAAGATCACCAAAACAAATAATGCGCCTGCTGAAGTACTATGGACCTATCTTTCGGACTATTCCAATATCCAGCGATTTCATCCGCTGCTGAACCATTCAGGATTTATAGAAGGTTCTCAAAGTTGCGAGATCGGTGCAACCCGTCAATGTGACATGAAAGACGGAAATTATATCAAGGAAAGAGTCATAGAATGGGAGGAAGATTCTCATTACTCAGTTGAGGTTTATGATACATCGATGCCCATTAAAAATGGTGGAAGAGCCACCCTTGGCGTCAGGCCATTAGACAGAGACAGGAGCGAAACGTATATGATCATGGATGTTGAGCCAGAGAAAAAGTTCATGCAGCCTATGTTGTACCTGATGTTTAAATTCCAGGTCGGCCCTGCTATTTTGAAAGGCCTTGAAGATTTGTACCAAAGGGAACATTTATTACAGGCCGCTTAGGGTAAGGCCCGCTTCTTTTGAGGCTGTTTCATGAGTATCAATTTAAAAAAACGGCAATGAATATTATTCTAAATTAAGACAAAAATAGAACACGGTTTCAACTGATCTAACTGATTAAAACTGATCTGTTCGTCTTAAATAGGAAATGAATTCTAAAAAACTTTTGAGACAGCCTCTATTTAAATATAAAACTTCCTTTACCGGAACTTTCCTTGCTCAAAATGCCTTTTAGAGGTGAATCATTAAAATACGGTGACGTAGTTCAATTTGGTAGAGCAGGGGATTGTCTATCCTCAAGTTGTGGGTTCAAGTCCCATCGTTACCGCAAAAAGCCCGGCGACTGCCGGGCTTTTTTAATTTCATAATAATTCTTCAACCCATATCTCAATTTGCTGAGTGGGTAAATTGATGCCAACAACCTTTCCATTTTTGTCTACCAAGAAATTAAATGGGATCATCGTAATTCCATATTCTTCTACGAGTTGATTTTTCCAGCCTTTTAAGTCTGACAAATGAATCCAATTCGTTGAATCTTTTTGAATTGCCCGGATCCATTTATCCCTATTGGTGTCTAATGATACTCCGACAATAAGAAAATCATTTCTATTAAATTTTTCCTGGATTTTATTTAACTCAGGATTTTTACCTCTGCATGGACCACACCAACTTGCCCAAAATTCATATAATACAATGGTACCTTTTAATGCTTCCGTATGAATTAAATTATTCGAAGTATCCGGATGACTAAAATTATTAAATTGATTTCCTAAGGCCAGAACCTTACCTCTTCTGATTAATTTTTCAATATTGTTCAAATCGCCCTTTTGCTGATGGGTAGTATCAATCAATTCACTTAGCTCAATTATTTTTTTCGCCTCAAAGCTATTTAGCTGACCTATGGCCCATCCACTCACATAATGATCCGGGTTAGCCTGAACAAATTTTTTCAGTTGCTGATAAAGTAATTCATTCTTCGATTCTATTGTAGTGTCAACATTATGATAGTGCTTAAAAAAAGACATGACTTCCTCAAAAAGCAATTGACTATGTGAACCAATAAGTGTGTCTATGGACAATTCATTTAGAATTCCACTTTTCAACTGCTTTGTTGAGGCTTTTCCCTTTAGGCTAATTTCAGAATTCTCCAATTGGAAATGCTTAATATTCGACCTGTACTCTAATCTGAAATAAGCAGATTTAGGCTTGTCAACAGCCCCTTTTAAAGTAAATCTATTGTTTTCGATCAAACAACTGTCAAGAATATCATTCCCTTGCCCCAGGTAGATAAATCCACGGTAATCTCCTGTAAGTTCTCCTGATATTTTAAATTCATTGCTATCAATTTTGCCTGAACAACTAATTAGCAATACTGATGTGATAATTACAACAATTAAAGTCTTCATTTATTGGAAATTTCTTTTTTAGGAGCTATTACCATAAGCATTCATCCTCACTTACACATCCCTGAATATCAATATTCGACCACTAAAACCAAGCCCCAACTCCTCAGGTTTAATACCCAAACCAAAGAGTCCATCCCAGCGAATATCCAATATCCTGGCCGGCTCAGTAAATGAATTCAATTCCAGAATTCCGTCTATGTAATTGTATGTAAATGCGGTGGTAAAAGTTCCAATGCCTTCACAGGTGAAATTATAAAAACCGGTATCAACCAGGGTATATGTTACAACTGGATCAAAGGATGTATCAAAAAGAAAATATTCCATAGCATAAGTTGAATCCGCATGTAAGTTTAACTCAAATTCAAGATCTAATGAGTCATTATACATATCAATTCCTGTTTCATAATAATGTGGATTATTCCATTTACCAATCATAAACTCGGAATGCTCCTGAACGCAGGGTTGCGATTCGGGCTTTGTTGGTTCTTCCTTTTTACAACCACCCCAGGTGGTAATTCCTATTAATGTGATTAGTAGAAGAAAGCGCATATTATTTTTTCTTTACAATTTGGGCCAGTTTAATCATTGTTTTGAAGGAAATGTCCGGATGGGCAACCTGGTTTACCGTCCCGGATACATAGATATTCTCTTTGGGGCTATAAAAGGCTATTGCACCTGAGAGCCCGGAATGACCAATGAAGTAGGGAACAGCACCGGTGGGGTTAAAAATCCAGGGAAGTTTAAACAAGTGCATCCCAATGCCTGATCGCATCGGGAAAAATATCCTATTCCATTCCTGTAACTCACTCAGGTATTCGGATGGGAAAAACTTACCTGTAAAAAAAGCTTCAATAAAGAGGAGCATTTCAGCTGTGGTCGAGACTATTCCTCCATCAGGTCCAAAAGAGGTCATAGCTTTTGGTATTTTCAGTTCATTGGCTTTATAATAAAGTGTTATTGGGGTGCCGTCGGCAGGATCTTGATATAGGTATGTATTTGACAAACCAAGTGGACGGATGATGACATCATTGCAGTTTTCGGAATAGGATTTATTGGTTATGGTTTCAATGATTTTTCCCAGCAATTGAAAATTAGCGTCAGAGTAATGAGCCTTTCCTTTGGTTCCAGGTACAAAAAGAGGGTTAAGGGATTTGGTTCGTTCAATCGTATCTTCAAAAGTCCAATATTGATCCTTCCCGCTGGTCAATTCATCTTCAAAGCTTTTACCGTTTGCACCTTTATCCTGAAAATAATCCGGCAATCCGGAGGTATGGGCGAGTAAATGTTTAATGGTAAGCCCTTCTGAATATTCTTTCCCCTTGTAAACATGCAAACCTTTCAAAATGGACTTATCCAGATATTCACCTATTTTGTCTTCAAGGTTTAGCTTGCCTTCCGACCTTAATTTTAAAATAATGGCCGAGGTAAATAATTTAGTAGTACTGGCTATAAAGTAAGATTGGTTTTTGGATATGTTTCCCGAATTCCCAGACCAACTAAAACTGTCTTTTTTTATTGCAAATGAAGTCCCGAACACTTTCTTTCTGTCCACTGTTTTGTCCAGGACTGCTTGCAATGATTTCTCTTTTTCAGCCATATTAGTCGATATTATTAATTCACGATTCAAGTTTGGTAAACAGAAATTGGGTATAGTCAATAATCCCGATATACTTCCCGTTTTCTTCAATAGGTGCAATATTTATATTGTAATTATGCATTAATCGAGGCACGTACTTAACATTTAAGTGAGCCGAAATCGAAAACACTGGTTTGGTCATAATTTCATATACACTCACTTCATCAAGCGTTTTACCTTCAATTATTACACCCTTAATTATATCATTCACTGTAACAATTCCATTGGCATCAGCATTATTTCTCTTCTGAATTAAAAGAACTCGAACATTCTTCTCTTTCATTAATTCAGCAGCATCCCTTGCACTTGCCAAACCATCAATATAGAATAATTTATCAGAAGCTATATCCTTTGCTTTTTTAAAATCTTCCATGATTAAATTTTTTATAATTGTTCTGTTTTAAGGTTTTCTCTAATTTTTTTTATTTGATTTGACAAACCTGCAACTTTATCAATACTTAATACTATCATTATTCCGTTACCAGGTTTTTCAATTTCGCATTCTTCCGAAACGGATGAGATAATCTTGTTGGTATGATGTTCTTCTACAACAAAAAGTATGATATCTGTTCTATCTTGTATAGATAATCCCAAAAATTTAGATTGTTCTATACCATTGCCTTTGCCTTGAATAATCACATCGCCAGTTGCTCCTGACTTTTTAGCTGTTTTAATAACTTTTTCAGTGATGTTCGGATTTACAAACCCCACAATTAATTCAAACCTCATGATATTATTTTTTTAGTTTATTTATATACTTCAATAAGTCTGTCATTTGTGCGTAACCTAAAACGGTGATCATTGGAAAAACACTTGCCAAGGCAATCAAACCAAATCCGTCCAATGCCGGATTTCGACCTGGCACAACCGATGCAAGCCCCAACCCCAAAGCTGCCACAATAGGCACTGTTACTGTGGATGTAGTAACACCTCCGGAATCGTATGCCAATGCTACAAGATCTTTTTTTACAAGTATAGTTTGAATCACTACTACCACGTAACCAATCATAATATAGTTCGCTAATGAACCTCCAACCACAATGCGATAAGTGCCAATAACCAATGCAAAAGCAACTCCCAAGGCGACAACAAACCTAAGATAAAACGTACCTATGGTCCCTCCGGACACTTCATTGGCCTTAACTGCTACTGCTAAAAGGGAAGGTTCTGCAATAGTAGTCGAAAACCCTATTAATGCAGCAAAAATATACACCCAATAATAGGCTTTCCAGTCTGTTAATGAGCCTGAATAGTTTTTAGCTAAAAACGCCGGATCAGATAATTGCTGAGCCATTAGTTCTCCTAAAGGGAATAAGGCCTGCTCCAACCCCATAAGGAAAAATGTTAATCCGAAGACAACCAGAACCACTCCAAAAACAACATTTTTTAGATGAGGAATAGACTTTTTAATAATAAATATTTGGAATACAGCAATTAAAACCACAATAGGCGCTACGTCCCTGACTGTTGTTAAAAAAGTAATTCCCAATTCTTTTATCATCGCTGCAAATTAAAATATTAACATTCCAAAAGCCATGACAAATATCATAGGCAATAGTGAAGCAAAGGCTATTAATCCAAATCCGTCTGTCAGGGGACTCCTGCCTTCAATTACCGTTGCTAAACCTACTCCAAGTGCCGTAACCAAAGGTACCGTTATTGTTGAGGTGGTAACTCCGCCGGCATCATAAGCTATCCCAATGATCTCTTCTGGTGCAAATAAAGTCATTACAATTACCAATATATAGCCACCAATGATCAGGTAATAGATAGGCCAACCCTTGATAATTCTCCAGATCCCGATAAGAATGGCCAATCCAACGGAAAATGCAACAGATAAACGTAATCCTAAAGAATAGTTTGATTCAATTTCTGGTTTAATTAAATCTGCTTTTACAGCAATTTCTCCAGCTTCATTTGCCACAGCAATTAAAGCGGGTTCTGCAATAGTAGTTGAAAATCCCAGAAGAAATGAAAACGATAAAAGCCAAAACAAACTACCCTTTTTGGCCAGGGCATAGGATAAATTTTCTCCTATTGGAAACAACCCTACCTCAAGTCCTTCAACAAATAACATTAGTCCAATAACTACAAAAACCAAACCTATCAGAACTTCGAATAGATTAGGGAAGGGTTGTTGTAATACTACGATCTGAAAAAAGGATACTACTAAAATAATGGGCAACAGATCTAAAAAAGA